>DSBP01000199.1 GCA_011049465.1 bacterium
CCAAATCATTGCAAAACATACCTGATATCGCCCTATTCGGCATCCCGTAACCGGCGGGTTATCCCCAATAACTAACCGATTACTACTGTTTAATTTTGCAACAGGCTGTTTTTAAATTAAACAGCGCTGTTCCTGAAACCCCCTTTTTTTATTGGCCTTTCCTTGGCACGCTTTATGCTTTATTTTAAGCATCGACCGGGAAACCGGCTGAGATATAAAAAACATGTAAAGGAGGTGTAAAAAATGAAACTCATAAGAAGGGCTGATTTTCCGGCAAAAAGGGATGTGTTTGCTGACTTTTTTGACGAATTTTTCAGCGCTGACCATGCCCTTGCGAAAGGAACTCTCGCCCCGGCTGTTGACATTGTTGAGGAAAAAGATAAGTATGTTGTCACCGCCGACGTACCGGGCTTAAAACAGGAAGATATTAAGGTTGAGATTGATGATTCGGTTTTAAGCATCTCCGGTGAGAGGAAAAGCGAAAGGGATGAGAAGGATGAGTCGGGCAAATACCGTTACATTGAGAGGAGTTACGGAGCCTTTGAGAGAAGACTCATCCTGCCGAAAGACACGGACGCCGAAAAAGTAAAGGCAAAATATGAAAACGGCGTCTTAAGGCTTGAGATTCCGAAAACAGAATCAAAAAAGCCGAAAGAGATTAAGGTTGAGTGAATAAATGCCGGGCGGGCATGTTTTCCCGCCCGGTAACCCCTCAGTTTCGTTTCAAGGTGTTTAATCTTGTTTTTTACAGGTTGCAAAACAAGCATTACCTTAACACACACTAACGCACTGCCTGCCCCGGCCCACCTCCAGTAAAGACAATTTATATTTGGAATTTGCAATTTGCAAGTGGACGACAAAAAGAAACGAACCGGTTTTTTTAGGCTGCTAAACAACCTTTACCCCAACACCCACCATCGCAGGACGGGGTAGGTAGCGGAAAATTTCGTCGAGAACTCAGGGCGCGTCTGTGTTGTGCGCTATTCAACGCCATCCCAAACATCAAAGCACCTCAGCGTTCAAGACGCCCTAAAACCCGCGCAAGCCTAATCGCGGCCATTCACGAGTCTCCGGCTGACCGGGCTCGCCGCCGATGTAAATCGGCGAAATTTCTCCGCTGCCTGCCCCGGCCCACCTCAAGTGAGGCAATTAAAAAACAATTTAAATTTGGAATTTGCAATTTACAAGTGGACGACAAAAAGAAACGAACCGGTTTTTTTAGGCTGCTAAACAACCTTTACCCCAACACCCACCATCGCAGGCTGCGGCTGGAAAAACCACAATATCCATGCTGTAACTGAAAGGTTACGCCGCCCGGTATTTATTGTTTACTTTTTTGGAGTCTTCTATTATATTGTTATCAACCTGATATTAAGGAGGCGGTATGGATAAAATAACCGGTGAGGACAATATAGACCTTATTAACCTTGTTTTAATGCTTAACCAGAACGCGCTTGTATCCCTTGGCGAAGCTCCGCGTTTTATCAGCGGCGCAAAAAACATGAACCTTCCCCACGCGAGGCAGTCCATTAATATGATAAAAGCCATCCAGGAAAAGACCAAAAATAACCTTACTCCCGGTGAAACAAAACTTATCTTCAGGATTTTAGGCGAGCTTCAGGGAAAATATGTGCGCGCCGCAGGGCTTGATAAATCCGCCCCTCCGGTAAACCCTCCTCAAAAAAAATCAACCCCAATGGACAAGGCCCTGGATAAACTCTCAAATGACCAGCTTGCCTCATTGCTTTCCGAGCTTGCCCAAAAGCAGAATGACAAAGATAAATAATATCCGCGCAATAGGCGTTATATCCGATACCCACATCCCCGGCAGGGCCGATACGCTTCCGGATAAAATCACGCAGGTATTTATGAGCGTTGACATTATCATTCATTGCGGCGATATTGTCTCAAACGAGGTTCTTTTTGAACTCGGGGTAATTGCTCCTATTTACGCGGTAAGGGGCAATATGGACAGCTCTGAAATCATGGAGCCCGCAAAAAGAATTCTGGAGATAAACGGTAAGTATGTTTTGTGCATAAGCCATGGCAGCGGCCCCAAAAACGGCTTAAAAGAGAGAGTATTAAAACAGTTCTCCTCCCTTAACCCATATATGATTCTTTATGGCCATTCCCATATCGCGGATTATTCCGAACACAACGGTATTTACCTCTTTAACCCGGGCAGCGCCACAAACGGCGCTGATAAAAACACAGCCGGTATTTTAAGGGTAACCTCCATGGGTATTAAACCGGAGATTATTGAAATATAGAAAAAACCGGGGTTTTACAGCCTTACAATGTCCCCTTCCCTTATTTTCCCAAAAGCTTCGTAATGGAACAAGTATTCCCTTCCCTGTTTAGCGTATTCTTCCTCCAGAGAATCCCCGTTCACTATTTTCTTAATAACAGCCTCAAACGGTTTAATCTCCCTGTTAAAAATTTCAACAACCTGCCCCTTTTTAAATGTCCTGGCCACAACCGCCTTAAACATGGCTTTTTCCGTAAAAGTGACTGTCCCGCCGTATTCCTTTCCCGCTGTATATTCCGAATCGGGATAATGGTTCATCCCCACGCTTGACGCGAAATAAAAACCTTCTGTATAGGGCCTATGCGATATCTTCTGAAGTTCTCCGTAAAGCTCGGGGCGGGGTGAATAACTTTCAGGATCTTTTAAGCAGCTCTCTACCGCCTTTTTATATACTGCCGTTGTCACGGCGACATAATGAGGGCCCTTCATTCTTCCCTCAATTTTCAGGCTGTCTATGCCAATCTCCGCAAATTCATGAACCCTGTTTATTGTGCATAAATCCTTTGAGTTCATAATATACGCGCCCCTTTCATCCTCAAAAACAGGCAGGTACTCCCCGGGCCTTTTTTCCTCCACAAGCGCGTATTTCCACCTGCAGCTCTGCGCGCAGTCGCCCCTGTTCGCGTCCCTTGATGCCAGGTAGTTGGAAAGCAGGCAGCGGCCCGAATACGAAAC
>DSBP01000233.1 GCA_011049465.1 bacterium
GGGTCGCAGTCGCCAATTACAGTGCCTTTATTGGTAATACCTGTCATGGAGTCAAAACTCTCGGCTTCTATATTATATGGCGCATTGCATGCTACTGTCGGACGGGGAGTGGCTGTGCTTGTCCTGGTCGGCGTCCTTGTTATAGTAGGAGTAAACGTAGGCGTACCTGCAGCCACTGTGCCCACGGGGAAAGGCGCGATTCCGTACTCATAAGCACCCATATCCGGAGCGGATTCATTATAGCCATTGTTGATTCCCGCGATATAAACGCCCGCGTTCCTCGCAGGGCTGCCTGCCTGCAGTCCAAAAAAAGGCGCAGGTTTATTGCCGGACCAGACCAGCAGCGGTGACGCTGTGATGAAATTTGTTCCTACAGCGTTTATATTATTGAAAAGGTTGTAGGCGATTGTACCTGCTGTTTCGCCCGCATTATACAGCCCTCCGCGCGCGCCGTAGGTGCTGGTGAAAATATTGTTCCTGACATCCGAATTGACATGATTACCGCCTGCCACGTCAAAAACCGTGCTTATACCCTTTGAATCCACAACTGTATTGTGGTAGAACTTGAACCCGTCAACGCCGATTTCATACCTTGTTAGCGCCTGTCCGTTCCACTGGTCGTAAAAAATATTGTGATGAATACTGTGATTCTTAAAGCCGGTCCTTCCGCCTTCCCACTGGGCTATCGGGTAAAGCCCGCCGTTGATGTAATTGTGGTCTATTTCCAGGTTAATCACATTTGCTTCCACAGCGTATGCGTAACGCGCGCCCAGGTCAAAATAATTATTGTGCACCCTGACCATCGGCTCTGTTTCATTATTATATCCCCCGATTAAGGATATGTGGTTGTTAATATAATTATTGTAAATTTCGACGTTTCTCGAGGAAAGCCCGTTGATTTCAATCGAAATTGCAGGCACGCCTGCTCCCGCGCCTGTTTCCCATCCGCCAAGTTCGGGAACTATGATTGTATTGTTATATATCTTCATGCCGTCAGCGTAATGCGACCAGTTCCACGTCCACCACTGCCACCAGCAGAAATTCGTATAAGTGCCGGAGTACGCCTTTATACCATAGCCGCCTTTTATGCCTCCGATGGCGCCGTCTTCCTGTATGTAATTATCATGGATAAGCAGATTGGTATTATAATGAAACTGTATGTTTCCGGTGTCACAGGCCTTGTTCGCGAATGTATTATTGCGGAAATGGCTGTTCCTGATTTCGGTATTAATGGAATTTTCCACCCAAAGCCCTGAGAACCTGAAATACTGTATTTTCAGGTCTTCAAAAACGCAGTAATTAGCATTCAGTGCGTAAATTCCTCCGTGGCACGCCTTTGACTGGCCGTCAAGCGTAAAGCCCTTTATGGTCTGGTTGCTGCCGTTCATTTGAATCACAAACTGCTCGTTGTACGGATCATAACTGGTATCCGGCGCGCCGCTGCACGTCGTGCCGTAATTTAAAATGTTAAAATACTTATTTACCGTCACATTCGTGGACGCCTGGCCTGCGCCAATCACGCTCACTCCGGACGGGATATTTATCGTGTCTGTTTCCGCATAACTGCCCGCTGCTACATTTATAACATGCCCTGCGTTTGCAGCCACCTGCTGGCAGGCGTAGCGTATCGTGCGCCACGGATTTCCCGCGCTCCCGTTTGCAGGCGAGTCATTGCCTGTTGTGGACACATAGTAGTTTGCCGCAGGCAAACGATTGCATAAGCACGCAAGCGCCAATATAAAAATTATTTTCTTCATGTATTCCCCCTAAGCGGTTTCCCTTATGATTATTTCAGGCTTGTATACTATTTCATCTTTCGGGTTACTGATTCCCTGAGCCAGGCCGTATGCTTTTTCAAATGCGGTTTTCCCCATCTCGTACACAGGCTGGCGTATCGCAGTCAGCCCCATGGTCTCTGCAAACCTGCCTGAATCATCCATGCCGATTATTGAGAGGTCCTCAGGCACCCTGATTCCGCGCTTCCTGGCTTTTGAAATAAGGCCCGCAACGGTCCACTCGCCTGCGGCGCAAAAAATAGAATCATATTTTTTATCCAGCGTGCTGTCAATCATTTCCCTTTCGTTTTCGTCTGTAATCGTGGAAAACACATGCACGCTTGAATCAGGCAGGCATAGGCCCGCGTCTTCCATCGCTTTTTTCAGTCCCTTTAGTCTTTCCCTCTGCGAGGTCACCCATTCCGGGTTGACGGCTATTATTCCGGTTTTTTTCCTGCCTTTGGAAATAAACCTCTGGCCCGCCATGTAGCCGGCCCGGAAATTGTCAAATTCAATCAGGAGGATTCCGGCCGGTTTTTCACCTTCTCTATAGACCGGGTCCAGGGAAATAAGCGGAAGGCCCGCTGCAGCGTATTCTGCTATGACGCTATCAGGAATATATACCGTGGTCGCGATAACCGCATCTGCTTTTCTGCCTGTCAGGATGTCTTCAAAAATCTTTCTGTCCTCCTCAGCCCCGCCTTTTGTCTTGTACCTGCTGTTGGAAACAGGCAAAAAAGAGTATCCCGTACCTATATGCGCGTCCTCTGCCCCGCGCATGGACTCCATGGGAAATATTCCGGAATACGTGGACATCACATTGGCTATGGCCCAGGTTTTATTATGCGCCAGCATCCTGGCCGCGATATTCGGGACGTATTCCAGTTCTTCCGCGGCTCTTAAAACCAGCTGCCTGGTATCCTCGGAAAAACCCGTGCCGCGGTTCAACACCCGCGATACAATGGCATGGTTGATGTTTAACTTCTGCGCTATATCTTTTATTGTCGTTCTTTTCATTTTTAATTACTCCCGCTCACACGTGTGAGTCCGAATATAAAAAATTTTATCCCCTAGCAGGGTGCTGAAAAACACCAAAAAACGTCATTGCGAGCGACCAACGGGAGCAAAGCAATCCGGTTTTTGCCTTTAAACACAGGATTGCTTCGTCGCTGCCGCTCCTCGCAAAGACGATTA
>DSBP01000126.1 GCA_011049465.1 bacterium
AGTATCATGCCGATAGCTGTCCCGTAATAATTATTTTCCGCAAGCGCAGAGAGAAACTGCGCGTAAAAATTCTTAATCCTTATCCTGCGCGCATCCGGCGCCGCAGCGCATGCATTTTCAAGCAGTCCCTCTCCTTCCCCGTCTTCGTGTCCAGCCGCGATATAAGCGGGCTTAAACCCGGATAAACCCGAGAGCCTTTTTAAATCCGACGCGTATGCCTTCGCGGCAGCCGGAGTATCCCGATACCCGTGATTGCCTGAAACAAGCGCGTAACGCCCGCTCACGAGGCAGAAGGATCCGTCTCCGCGTACGCCCGCGCCTATCACGTCGTGTTTCATTGTTTTTCCAAGGTTTAAAAGAACAGGAACATCACCGCGCGAACGCCTGAGCATCAAGCAGCCGGTTTCATATGGTTTAACCACCGAGTCTTCAAGCGGCCCGCTTATTTCAATGGAGCTGAAAAGAAAAAAATCCGCAATCCCGCCAAGCGCCAGCCACGCGGACTCATTTATGTATTCGGGAGGCTGCCCCTCCATGTTTCCGCTTGTAAAAACAACTGCCCTTATCTCCTCATCAAATAAAAGCGCAAAGAGCGGCGACTGCGGCAGCGCCGCTCCGACGGTATATAAACCGGGCGCCGCGCGGTCAGAGACCAGGTTCTGCCCCTCTTTTTTCGGCAGTATTACCACAGGCGCCCCGCGCCCCTTCAAAAACCCCTCTTCCCTCGATCCTGCTTCGGCAAATTCCCTTACAACCGCGATGCTTTCCGCCATAACGGCAAACGGTTTCTTTTCGGATTTTTTCCTCTTCCTTAATTCGCTCACCGCATCGTCATTTCCCGCGTCAGCAATAATATAAAAACATCCCGCGCCCTTGACAGCGAGCAAAGCCCCCTGTTTCAGAACGCCTTTAGCGGCCTTCAGCGCCGCATCCCCCTCAACAAGGCCTGTCTGCTCCCCTTTAAAGTAGAGCGACGGGCCGCACTGCGGGCAGGAATTTATCGCGGAAAGATATCTCCTGTTTTTTATGTTTTTGGTTTCCCTTGAACAGGCAGTGCACATGACCAGCTTCCCGTACGGCGTATTTTCCCTGCGAAACGGCATCCGCTCTGTAATTGAATACCGCGGGCCGCACAATGAACAACTGATAAAAACATGAGCCGCGCGCCTGTCATTTTTATCCTTCATCTCTGAAACGCATTTTTCGCAAGGGGCCGCGTCCGGCGCCGGAAAGTCAAAGAGGCCCGCCTTATCCGATATGGATATTTCAAACGACTCAAACCTTTTTTTTGAAGGGCTGAAATCAATCTTTCCGAACAGTATGAGCCCGGGCGCCGGGTTATTGGCAAGGAGCTCCTCATAAAAGGATTTAATGCTCATTTCCGGAGCCGTAGCCTGTATATAAACAGAAAACGGCCCGGACGAGAGCCTTCCCTTGATTTTATGCCTGGCTGCGGCGCGGTATATAAAAGGAATGAAACCGGCAGCCTGAAGGCTGCCGGTTAATACTATCTCTGCTGTTTTTTCCATTACGGAAAGAATTAATACCGGTGGAGCTCTCTGTGCTCCCTCAGCAGTTTCTCGGTGACCTGATTCTTTTTCTGAATCATTGTATTATAACGCGCCCTGTATCGTTTTACAAGGCTGTCGAAATGGTCAATATTTTTCTTGATGAAATGTATCTCTTTGTCGTTTTCTTTAAGGGTTCTTCTGACCTCATCGGGCCTTTGAATCCTGTCCTTTGGCTCCGCTCCCTTTACTATCCTTTCCACAGCTTCCTGATTTTTCCTCATATCCCTGTAATTTTCCTTAAACTCAGCGTTGAATTCATCCAGAAGCGCCAGTGTGTGCGCCGCCTTTTCCCGTCTTTCTTCCCATACGGTTTCGACAGCATCGCGCTTATACAGGAGGGCGTATGTGTGAAACGAAGATATGGCGTCAGACATGCCTTTGAGGTCGCTGCTGAATTCCTTTACCGCGAAATTTTCATAACGCCTCAGGTCAGTCCTGCACCTTACTATTAGGTCACGGGTATTTCTGAGGGAATCCCATGCCCTTGCCTCTTCCTTTGTCACTTTATAAATAACTGTCGGAACAGGCGTCGGCGGGTGCATGAGTGTTTCGTCCTTAAAATGAACCGGGTCCGTGCCTTTTCCGTATTTTCCGCCCAGCCTTATTTCACCGGTGCCCTCACTGCCTGTGTCGCCGTCTCCTTCAGAAGCTGCCGCGTCACCGCCCGCAGGAGCTGCTGCGCGCGCCTCAAATGATACAGCGTTGGCAATTATGAAACCCAGGCCAATAAATAAAAACAACCTAATTAACCGCATAAAAACCTCCTGAAAAATATAATCACATAATTTTATAGCAGTATTTGAGAGTTGTCAAGGCAATAAAAACACACGTCAAGGCAATTCCTATTCATAGGACAGGTTACAACCAACAACAAGCGCGAACTGAAGTTCGCGGCTACCAATACATAACTACAGACACATAAAACGAAACATCACAGTAACTATAAAATATGAAATATCAAATTTAACCCGGTTTTAACTACATTACCCGCTCCGACTTGTTCTTCACATAATTATCCAGAAACTCTACATCTTCCTCTTTAAGCGCTATGAAACTTAATCCCAGTTCATAATCAGACTGCGCTTTCATACTGCACCACTGCACCTCGCAGAATGCCTTGATAAGCCTATCTTCATTTTCAATGGGAATCTCGACCCGTATTACATTGCCGACCTCTATTTTGTGAGGCAGCGATATGCACACACCGCCCTTTGATATATTCCTTGCCTTTGCCTTTTCAGGAACTGCGCTCGAAGAGCCGTATTCATCGCCTATTATTTTGTATCTTAACTCTTCCTCAATATCCAGCCTCGGGTCAAGCCTCTTTTCCAGATAATTCACTATTATCACCTCTAATTTAAATTTTAAACCTGGTATTGAATAAGCAACTATCATAC
>DSBP01000332.1 GCA_011049465.1 bacterium
AAATTTCGTCGAGAACTCAGGGCGCGTCTGTGTTGTGCGCTATTCAACGCCATCCCAAACACCCATGCCCTGCATAAGAGTTGCCGCACTAAAACCCACGCAAGCCTAACCGCGCATATTCACGAGTCTCCGGCTGACCGGGCTCACCGCCGATGTAAATCGGCGAAATTTCTCCGCTGCCTGCCCCGGCCCACCTCAAGTGAAGACAATTTACAATTTGGGATTTGCAATTTACAAGTTAGTGCGAACTCAGAACGGCAACTGAAAACTGAAATTTGAAAGTTTAAAGTTAGTACGATTGCAAAACAACCTTTTGCCACAAAACCACTGACGCAGGACGGGGCTGGCAGTGGAAAATTTCGTCGAGAACTCAGGGCGCGTCTGTGCTGCGCGCTATTCAACGCCATCCCAAACACCTGTGCCCTGCATAAGAGTTACCGCACTAAAACCCGCGCAAGCCTAACCGCGCATATTCACGAGTCTCTGGCTGACCAGGCTCACCGCCGATATAAATCGGCGAAATTTCTCCGCTGCCTGCCCCGGCCCACCTCAAGTGAAGACAATTTACAATTTGGAATTTGCAATTTACAAGTTTTCAGTTTTCACTTTTCAGTTTTATTATCCTTTTTTTTCATTCCCTTCAGTTTTATAACAACAAGCAAAACTCCCCCGGCCAATACTAAAAAGAACGCGGCCAGGACAGCCGCTATGCTTAACATACGGCTGTAATCGCGCTTTGTCCCGCTTCCGAATATGAGCAGCCGTCCGTCCTGCAGGGCAGCGCAGAACCTGCTGCCGTCAGGCGAGAATGCCGCTCCGTGAACCGCCGAACCCGAGTCAAATCCGCCCTTCATTTCACCCGTATGCGAGCCCCATAACCTAACAAATCCGTCCTTTGACCCTGTGGCAAAATACGGAAGCGCCGGGTTAAAGGCGAGCGCCCATATGATGCCTTCGTGCGCGGCCGTTGACCACAGGGACATTCCATCCTCAAGCCTCCAGGCGTAAACCGCTCCGCCCTCTCCGCCAAGCGCGATAATCTGGGAATCACGGGAAATATCGAGAGCATATACCTTGCTCCTGTAATCAAACCCCCTTGCGTTGTCAAGCCTTATGCCCGCCCTGCCTGTCAGTATCGCTCCGATATCGCCGCGCTTTACGTTCCATACAACAGCCTCACTGCCGGCCGCTGCCGCCAGATAAGAGCCGTCTGCGGAGAATTTCAGGGCCCTTGCCCACTTCATATCAAGTTTTATCTCAAAAAGCTTTTTAACGCCTCCGGTAGAATAGACAAATATCGTGTTTGCGGTGCCGGCAAGAAGCAGAGCGGAATCAGGAGAAAAGGCGCAGGAGAGCATAATATCGCCGTGCCCGTCAAATGTCTTAATCAGCGCGCCCGTCTGCGCGTTCCATAATTTTACCGTCTTATCCCTTGCTGCCGAGGCCATGTATTTCCCGTCAGAGGAAAACGCAAACGCCTCAATGACAGCGCCGTGCCTGAAGACAGAGACAGGAGCTCCGTCTTTAACCCTGTAGAGCCGCACATACCCGTCAAAACCGCCTGACGCCGCGTGCCCTGCCGGGCTGAAACCCGCTGATGTAAGCGATGAATTTCCGCCTATCTCAATAAGCGGCTTAATGGAAGCTGCCTCAAGCGGCAAAACAAACAAAACAAACAATATAACGCCGGACACAAACCCGCGCCGCATAAAGAACATCATCTATTTTTTCGCTCCTCTATAATCGAATGAAGCTCGGGCTTTATTTTTTCAGCCTCTTTAAACTGCTTTTCAGCCTTTTTGAATTCGCGCTGTTCCCATTGAACAAACCCAAGTTTCATATAAGCCTCCGCAAATAACGGATTGATTTCCAGCGCTTTTTTAAACGCCCCGCCGGCATCGTCATATTTTGCCTGCTCGTTATATATTTCGCCGAGATTATACTGCAGGCCGGCATCTTCCGGCTTTAACTGCGCCGCTTTCAGCGTATATTTCTCAGCCTCATCATATTTTGCCAGCCTGAAACATACAATGCCGAGGCACTCCAGAATCTTAACATTTTCAGGCTCTGATTCAAGCGCCTTTTTGAACTGTATCTCCGCCGCCTCATTGTTGCGGCTCTCGAACAACAGCATGCCGTAATTAACATGAAGCTCAGGGTCATTGGGCCTTATTCTTACAAGAGATGCAAATTCAGCCTCCGCGGATGTATTATCCTTTTGATTGACATATATCATGCACAGATTGTAGTGCGCCTTAAAATCATCAGAATTTGCTTCAATAATCTTTTTATACATATCAACAGCGCTTTCCATTTCTCCTGTCCTGGTGTAAATAACCGCGGCTGTATGCATTATCCTCACATCACCGGGTTTTATGTTTAAGTATTTTTTCGCCATCTCCAGCGCCTCTGCGTACCTTGCTGACTGAAAATAAAGGGTGCACAGGCTCAGCATTATCTCGGTATTTTCCGGCATCTGCCCGTGGAGTGTTTTAAGCTCCTTTTCAGCCGATTTAACATCCCCTTTTTGAGTGAAAGAATCAGCAAGCGCTATTCTCACGGATGTATCTTCAGGGTTTAACTCCACGGCTCTTTGCAGCGCTGCGTCCGCCTCATCATTTTTTCCGGCTTTTCTGAGCGCTTCGGCCATGGCGGTAAAAACCGCGTAATTTGACGGCGCCTGCTCCGCGGCTCTGCGCAGTTTTTCCGCGGCCTCCTCGTATTTGAGCTGTTTTAGCAGCGCCTTGCCAAGCGCCAGCGTTATTTCAGCGTCTTCAGCGTCATAACCTTCGGCTGCTTTAAGCTCGTGTTCAGCCTCGGAAAGAAATTCCATTTCCATAAGAATCCGGCCCAGGCACAGCCTTGCTGCGGCAGAGCCGGGGCTGCCCTGAGCTATCTTCCTCGCCTCATCAAGGGCTTCAGCGCGGCTTCCGTCCATAAATTTCATTAAGTTCAGGAA
>DSBP01000001.1 GCA_011049465.1 bacterium
ATACTATTCATGGGCCGTTTTCTCCTTCTCACCCGTTGGGTGAATGTATTTAACGCGTTGATAACGTTATTATACATGGATTAAACGGCCTTTTCAATTGTTCCTATTGCGGTTTCTGGGTTTCACATCCCTTTCTTGACAAACTCGCTGTGCTGGGATAATATTAACTATTACATTCTGATGAAAGGATCATGATGAGCCGCAGGAATATATTGCTCAGCGTTCTGTCGGGAGTTCTGCTTTGCTTCAGTTTTCCGAATTTTGTGGAAAAAACAACCGCTATTCATACCTGGTTTTTTATCTGGTTCGCGTATATTCCGGTTATTTACGCGGTTTTAAGCTCAAAAAGCGAGAAGGAGGCTTTTTTATACGGTTTCATCTCAGGCGCGGTTTTCTATCTTCTGTCCCTTTACTGGCTGTGCAATGTTAAGCCCATGGGCGCCGGTGCGTACGCGGGCTGGGCCGTGCTGTCGCTCTATCTTTCGCTGTTTTACGGGCTCACTTTTTATGCCGCGAAGCGGCTGGAAAGGGCAGCAGGCATAGCCTGTATCTTGACAATTCCGGTTTTCTTCGCTGTCTTTGATTACATAAGGGAATGGTTTCTCTCGGGGTTTCCTCTTTTAAACCCGGCGCAGAGCCAGCTGCAGTTTGTATTTATTATTCAGTCATTGAAATATGCCGGTGTTTACGGCCTTGATTTTCTTATTCTTGCGGTAAATACGGCAGCTGCTTATTTAATGATGAAAAGGCGCGTGCCTGCCCCGGAAGCGCGGGCCGCGGGCCTGATTTCACTGCTTATTGTTGTTTTTGCGGTTATGGGAAACCTTCCTGATAAGGGCAAGACAAGGGAGATAAAGGCCGCCATACTGCAGTCAAATATATCACAGGAAATTGAGGAGTGGACAGAGGAATACAGAAGCAGTTCCATGAAAACATACAGGGAGTTGACTAAAGAGGCTGCGGCCGAAGAACCTCTCATAATTGTCTGGCCCGAGACCGCTTATCCCGGGATACTCAATGTGCGGCCCTATCAGGCGGTTGAGGTTGCGCGATGGAGCGGCGCGTATAATATCATAGGGTCGGACAGCGTTGATATGTCGCAGCCGGAGCGGCTTTACTACAATTCCGTGTTTTATATAAGTCCTGAAGGAGAGCTTTTAGGGTCATATTCAAAGATGCACCTTGTGCCGTTTGGCGAGTACGTTCCATTGCAGCACACATTTTCTTTTGTCCGCAAGGTGGTCAGGCGGTATGGTTACCTTGGTTTTACCCCGGGTAAAGAGATTGAGCCGGTTGAAGTGGACGGGATAAAAATGGGCGCCGTGGTGTGCTATGACAGCCTCTTCCCGGAAATCAGCAGGGAATATGCGCGTCGGGGAACACAGCTGCTGGCGCACCTTTCTTACGAGTCGTGGTACGGAAATTCCGCGGCTTCTGCGCAGATTTTTACCAATACGGCGCTGCGGGCAGTTGAAAATGATGTTTATATAGTAAGGGCGGTTGCCTCGGGAATATCAGGGATTGTTGACAACAGGGGAAGGATAATACGCCAGACAGGGCTCTTTACAAAGGAAGCTTTGACGGGAACCGCTGTAATTAAGGAAGATTACAGGGGCACATTTTATTCCTTTGCCGGAGACTGGTTCCCTTATTTTGTCTTCTGCGTGATGCTGATGCTTGTCGTAATAAGGCTCAAGGAGGGTTTAATTGAGAACCCTGATAACTGATATTGACGGAACTCTGATAGGAGACAGGCCCGGGTTGAAGGCCTTCAATGAATTCATACGCGCTAACAGAAATTATATCCGCCTTGTTTACGCTACGGGAAGGGACATGCGTGAATATGAAAACGCGCTGAAAGATGAAGGGCTGCTCCTTCCTGAAGCAATGATACTTGATACGGGAGCGGATATTTTTGTTAAAAAACAGGGTGTTTATATTTCTGAGGGGGGATGGCATTCAAAAATCAGCGGCCCCTCATGGGACATTAAAAAAGCAGCAGGGATTCTTTCAGGCCTGGAGTATTTAAGCCCTCAAAACAAAGAAAATCCCTATAAATTATCTTACTGTGCGGCGCTTGATGATGAAAAACGGGTTACAGCCGAGATTGATGGGCTTCTGAAAGACGGGGGGATAGAGGCTGAAGTGATTGCGAGCCATGGGTGTTATATTGATGTGCTTCCAAAAGGGTGCGACAAGGGAATGGCAGCGCTTTATCTTATGGAAAAACTGAAGATAGGCAGGGATGAGGTTATTGTGGCGGGCGACAGTGAAAATGACGCGGATCTGTTTGAGGCCTTTGAAAAAGGGGTTTTGGTCGGGAATGCACGGCACGGGCTTAAAAAGAGTGTTGAAGGCATGGGTTTTTATGAGGCAAAGGCTGATTGCGCATCAGGCGTACTTGAGGGGCTGAAATATTATATAGAAAGGGAGAACCTGTGAAGCCACTTATTCTTATATCCAATGACGACGGCATAAAAGCCAAGGGGCTGAAGGAATTATGCCGGGCAGCCGAAGGCCTCGGGGAAGTGGTAATAGCCGCGCCTGACAGGGAGAAGAGCGGCGCCGCGGGCTCAATAACGATATGGAGGAATTTAAAGGCTGTAAAAAAGGGTTTTCCGGGCGCGGCTGCGGCATATTCGGTAAACGGCACGCCCGTTGACTGCGTCAAGCTGGCCGCGCTTAAACTTCTTGAACGAAGGCCCGATATTGTCCTGTCAGGGATAAATCACGGGCCCAATTACGGAAAATTCATACTTTATTCAGGAACCGTGGGCGCGGCTGTTGAGGCTGCGCTTCTCGGAATACCGTCAATGGCGTTTTCTCTCTCTTCGTTCAGCCCGGATGCTGACTTTACCGCGGCAAAAGAATACGCCGCTAAACTTATCAGGCTCGTGCTTGAGGGGAAAATAAGGATGAACAGCCGCACAATGCTCAACATTAATATAC
>DSBP01000163.1 GCA_011049465.1 bacterium
GAGTCCATCCCACTTTTTAACTATATTAACGGGCTGAAGAGCATACCGGAGGTTAGCTACGCAATGGTCACGGACAGTTCCGGAACCATACTGGCCCATACAGACGTTGAACTGTTTCTTGCCGGGGAAAAAGACAGCTCGCTCCAGACGAATACTTATTCCGAACAACGTTATATAAATGAGTCCGGCAAGGATATACTCGCTCTCACACAGCCGGTTAGCGTTCTGGGCGAGACCGCGGGTTTCGCGAGGGTGTCATTTTCCGCTGCGGCGGTCGAAGCAGGTGTAAATAAAATATTGTCCCAGACCGCCAACCGCATATTATTTGTAGGAATGGGTGTTCTTGTTATAGGAGTGATTGCCGCCCTTCTGCTGACACGCAGCATCACAAACCCGTTGATGAGGCTTGAGGAAGGCGCTGTGCGGATCGGCAAAGGCCGATTAAACGAGCCGATCAAAGCAGGATCCAACGACGAACTCGGTTCGCTTGCCCGAAAATTTAATGAGATGGCTGTACAACTGGAAGAACTGGACAGAATGAAATCCGACTTTGTCTCCGGCATCACGCATGAACTGCGATCCCCTTTAACATCCCTTGATCTCTACCTGACACTTTTCGACAAAGGCGCCGCCGGTCCGATAAACGCGAAAGGCAAAGAGTATTTCGAAATAATGCACAGAAATGTAACACGCCTGCGCAAATTCATAGACACACTGCTTGATATATCCAAAATCGAACGGGGAAAGATGGAGCTGGACGCCGCCTCTGTGGATGTAAAGCCGGTGGTTGATGAGATCATCAAGCTGTTCGGCCCTCAGGCCGGAGAACAGGAAGTGGATCTTTCAGTTAATCTTCCTGAATGCCTCCCTAAAATCCATGCGGACCCGGACAGGCTGATTCAAATTCTCACAAATCTTACGAGCAACGCCTTAAAATTTACCAAACCCAAAGGTTCCGTTACGATCAGCGTAAAACCTGTTCCGGACGGAATGCTTTTCGGGGTTTCCGACAGCGGGATAGGAATACCAAAGAAAGATATCGACAGAATTTTCAACAAATTCGAGCAGGTTAAATCATCCTCAACGGATATCGGCGGCACCATAAAAGGCACCGGACTGGGCCTTGCAATAGTAAAAAACCTCGTAGACCTTCACGGCGGCAGAATATGGGCGGAAAGCCGGGAGGGCGAAGGAAGCACATTTTTTTTTACTGTTCCCCTTGCGGAACAACGCGGCGCCGGGGTTTGAAATTTATCCGAAATTGATATATACTTTTAACCGGTATGAAAAAAATACTTGTCGTAGATGATGATAAGGACATTGCAAAAGGGGTGGCAGCCTGGCTGGAACTCCATTCATTCGAGGTATTCCTGGCTCACGACGGCAAAGCGGGCATAACGGAAGCGCGCCGCATAAAACCCTCCCTAATACTGCTCGATGTGGTTCTGCCTCTGATTAACGGGATAGACGCCTGCCGCGCGCTGAAAGAGGATCGGGAAACATCGCACATACCGATAATCATGCTTACTTCGCTGAGTGATATAGGCGATGTGGAAAAGGCTTTTCAGGCAGGGGCTAACGACTACATTTCAAAACCGTTTCAGATGGACAGGTTGGACGCTAAAATCAAAAAACACCTCAGGCAGGAATGAATAATAAATATAAAATATTAATTGTGGAAGACGACAAAGACATCGCCAAAGGAGTGGCGGAATTCCTTCGAATAAAAGGTTACGAGACCTTTTTGGCCGTCAACGGCAAAGAAGGCGTGGAGCTGGCAAAACAAATTAAGCCGAACCTGATACTCCTGGACATACAGATGCCTTATCTCAACGGCAAAGAAGCGCTTGAGCTGTTAAAAAACGACCCTTCTACATACAGAATACCTGTTATAATGGTTACATCTCTAAGCGATACCGAAGACCTAAAGGAATCATTCAAAATCGGCGCAGCCGATTATGTTATTAAACCTTTCTTAATGGACCGCCTGGAATCCAAAATAAAAGATTACCTAAAATAATATATTATCTTGATAATACTGATTATATCCGTGCTATTCCGCGGTTTTACGGCTGCTTTTACGCATATTGGCGGGAAGGATTTTTTTGCGCAGGCGTATAGACTTAGGGGTAACCTCAACAAGCTCGTCTTCCTGTATAAATGTAATGGCCTTGCCTAATGTCAAAGGCAAAACCGGCTTCAGAACAATCGCGTCGTCACTGCCGGAAGCCCTCATATTGGTAAGTTTTTTTTCCTTGCAGGGATTCACATTCAAATCATTGTCCCGCGAATTCTCGCCTACGATCATGCCTTCATAAACAGGCTCCTGAGGGCATACAAAAAGATTGCCCCTGTCTTCCAAATTTTTAAGCGCGTAGGGAACGGCAACACCGGGCCTGTCGGCTACGAGCGAACCCGTCAAACGCAGAACAACCTCTCCACGGAACTCCTCATACCCCTTAAGATAGGAGCTCATAATTCCCGTTCCTCTCGTGTCGGTCAAAAACTCGTTGCGGTAACCGATGAGCGCTCTGGTAGGAATTGTAAACTCCAACCTGACCCGCCCCGTGCCGTGGTTAAGCATATTTTCCATTCTGGCTTTTCTCTGCGACAGCTTCTCTGTTATTATGCCGATGTGAGCCTCATCGCAATCTATATACACATGCTCTATAGGCTCCATTTTGATGCCCTTTTTTTCCTTAAAAATAACGTGAGGCCTGCCTACACTCAGCTCATATCCCTCGCGCCTCATAGTTTCAAGCAGAATTTCCATCTGGAACTCGCCGCGCCCTTTAATAATGAACATGTCCGACTCCCCGGACTCCTCCAGCTGTACCGCAACATTCAGGAGCGTTTCTTTTTGAAGCCTCTCTCTGATTTTTCTTGACTGAACAAACTTGCCTTCCTTCCCCGCCAGAGGCGAAGTATTTGTTGTAAAC
>DSBP01000054.1 GCA_011049465.1 bacterium
CAAGTATATAGGGCCGGAAATGCAGGATGTCCCCCAGGTTGTAAAGCGCCATCAGGATAATCAGAGTTGTAAGAATTGCCCTTATGTAAATTACCGCCTTTTTTCTCGCCTCAAGCGTCCCTGTCATCTTCTCTCCCCCTTACATGTTTTTCGCGCAGCGGCCGCATACTCCGGCCTGCGCCGCCACATCATCAACAAACCTCCAGCACCTCGGGCATTTTTCGCCCTCTGCCTTAACAGCCTCAACCTCAAGCCCGCTGTCCCATTCTTTTCCGCCGCTCCCCGAGAGCCCGCAGGAGACGGATGATACAATAAATATCTCGGGCAGCGCGCCGGCGAATTTTTCCAGCACAGCGCCGAGCTCTTCGGAGCCGTACTTTATCTTAATCGCCGCTTCATAGGGGTGCTTTATCAGTTTCTCATTCCGCTTTTCCTCTATCTTCTTCATGGCAATATCCCTCACCTTTAGAAGCGTTTCCCATTCCTTTACATCCTTTTCCGGGAGCCTCGCCTCAGGCGCGTCATCCCACAAGGCGAGCTGGACATGCGCCGTGTCTTTTAGCCCCTCCGGAATATTCCCCCATACTTCATCAGAGGTAAATACAAGTATGGGCGCAATGCGCTTTACCAGTTTTATAAGCAGCCTGTAAATAACCGTCTGCGCGGAGCGCCTGCCTTTGCTCTCTTTTCCGAATGTATAAAGCCTGTCTTTTAATATGTCAAAATAGAACGAGGAGAGGAAAGAGGAGCAGAAATTCACGAAATCCCTGTATGCCCTGTAAAACTCAAAATTTTCATAATGCTTTTCCATGGAATCGGCAAGCTCCTGCAGCCTGTCAAGCGCGTATTTGTCTATGCCGGGCATCTCTTCATAAGGCAGTTCGTCTGCTTTTTCAAAATCCCACAGGCTGCCGAGCATAAACCTGAAGGTATTTCTCACGCGCCTGTAAGCGTCGGATACGCGCGCCATAATCTCGTCCGAGACGCCGAGGTCCGCCCTGAAATCCTCCGAAGATACCCACAGCCTTACTATATCGGCCCCGCCCTTTTTTATCATGTCAAGCGGGTCCACAACATTGCCAAGGGATTTGTGCATTGCGCGGCCCCGTCCGTCAAGCACCCAGCCGTGGCTTATCACGGCTTTATACGGCGCCTTTCCCCTGCAGCCCACTGCCGCAAGCAGGGAAGACTGGAACCACCCCCGGTACTGGTCAGAGCCTTCTATATATAAATCAGCGGGCCACGAGAGGCCCTGCCTTGTTTCAAGCACCGCGAAGCTTGACGCGCCCGAATCGAACCAGACGTCAAATATGTCGTTTTCTTTTTCAAGCCGGGAAGAGGCGCACTTGGGGCATTTTACTGCGCCGCCCAGTATTTCATCAGCGCTCTTTTTAAACCAGCCGTCGCTTCCCTCCGCTTTAATGAGTTCGTGCACCTTTGCAATTATCTCCTCATTTACAACCGCCTCACCGCAGCCGGCGCAGGCAAAGACAAATATCGGCACGCCCCAGGAACGCTGGCGAGATATGCACCAGTCGGGCCGCGAGCTTATCATGTTGGTTATGCGCCCCTCGCCCCATTCATTGAGCCAGTTCACGCCGCTTACAGCCGCGAGCGTGGAGCCCCTGAAATTTTCCCTCTCCATTGATATGAACCACTGGTTTGTGGCGCGGAAGATTATGGGGCTCTTGCAGCGCCAGCAGTGCGGGTATGAATGGGTCACCTGCTCTGACGCGAGCAGCACTCCCTTTTCCTTCATCATCTCAACTATGTCCGCGTTTGCCTTGAAAACAAACCTCCCCTCCATCTCCGGATAATCCTTTGTGAAGCGGCCCTTTGAGTCAACGGGCGTGAGTATCGGAAGCTTGTATTTCAGGCTCGAGACATAGTCATCGTGGCCGTGGCCCGGCGCTATATGGACACAGCCCGTTCCGGTTTCAAGAGTCACATAATCCGCGTTTATCACAAGCGATTCCCGCTCAATAAAAGGGTGGCTGCACTTCGCGTTTTCAAGCGCCGCCCCCTTGAATTCCTTTAATATTTTATATCCTTCCATACCCGTTTTCTGCAGGAATTCTTCAATGAGCCCTTTGGCTGTTATGAATTTTTCGCCGCCGGCCTCAAAGAGCGCGTAATCAAAATCAGGATGCAGCGCTATCGCGACATTTGCCGGAAGCGTCCACGGCGTCGTTGTCCAGATGACTATATGCGCGTCATCGGGCAGCCCCGCATTCCCTCCGTCCTTTATTTTGAACTTTACATAAACAGAGGGGGAAGAATGGTCGTGATACTCAACCTCTGCTTCAGCCAGGGCAGTCTCGCACCGGGCGCACCAGTAAACAGGCTTGAGCCCCTTATAAATGAGGCCCTTGCGGTAAAGTTCCCAGAAAATATCAACCATTTTATCCTCATAGGAGCGGGCAAGGGTGAGATACGGATTGTCCCAGTCGCCCATAATCCCGAGCCTCTTAAACTGCCCCTTTTGCAGTTCAACATATTTCATGGCGTAATCGTGGCAGAGTTTTCTTATTTCAGGCTTTGTCATTGAGGCTGCTTTTGAGCCGAGCTTGTCAACCACCTTGTGCTCAATGGGCATGCCGTGACAGTCCCATCCCGGCACATACGGCGTGAAAAAACCCTTAAAAGCCTTGTACCTTACTATAATATCTTTCAGCACCTTGTTAAGGGCGTGGCCCATGTGAATATTGCCGTTGGCATAAGGCGGCCCGTCATGAAGTATGTAGGGCTCGGCGCCTCTTCTTTTTTCAAGCAGCTTTTCATAAAGCCCGTCCGCTTCCCACTTAGCGGCCATCTCAGGCTCGCGCCTGGCGAGGTCGCCTTTCATGGGGAAATCCGTTCTGGGCAGAAGTATGCCGTAATCCTTTTTGCCGGTACCTTCATCCATCAGCCGTTTCTCCTTATATTATAC
>DSBP01000165.1 GCA_011049465.1 bacterium
ATGATTGACGGAATACTGTCCGGAGAAATATATCAGATTTTGGAGAAATCCATGAATGCATCTTCATTGCAGCATACTGCAATTACAAATAATATTTCAAATGTTGATACTCCGGGTTATAAAAGGTCAGAGGTTGTGTTTCAGTCAAAGCTTGAACAGGTTTTATACGGACGGGGAAAAGAATACATGCCTCTTGCGCTGACACACAAAAATCATATTGATATATTTCCGCGTTTAACCATAAATGAGATAAAACCCGAAATTATAGCTAATAATGAAATGTCGTCAAGGCAGGACGGAAACAATGTTGACATAGACGCTGAGATGGCAAAGCTGGCGCAAAATACGGCTTATTACTCGACAATCGCGGGATTGGTATCGCTTAAGTTAAGCAGCCTGCAGGATGTCATACATGACGGGAGGAGATAATAAATGGGACTGATGAATTCTTTTGCCATAAGCGCCTCCGGTCTCACTGCGGAGCGCCTGAGAATGGATGTAATATCAAACAATATAGCCAATGTAAATACTACAAGGACCGTTGAAGGCGGCCCGTATCAAAGGCAGCGTGTTATTTTTGAACCGAGGGGGGAAAAAATGGCTTTTCTTTTTCCCGCCATATTTGACAGGTCAAAAACAGCCGGACAGCTGCAGGGAGTAAGGGTAACGCAGATTATAGACGACACGGCGCCGCCAAGGCTTGTGTATGACCCGGGGCATCCGGATGCGGACAAAGAAGGCTATGTCGCCATGCCCAATGTTAACATAGTAAAGGAAATGGTGGATATGATTTCCGCTACAAGGGCATATGAAGCCAATGTCACGGCCATTAACTCGGCCAAGCAGATGGCGTCAAAGGCCCTTGATATTCTGAGAATATGATTTGACGGGAGAATAAAATGGCAACGAATCCATTGTCGGGAATAGAAGCTGTTGGCGGCTTAAAAGGCGCCGTAGGAATACCGGAGACTATTTTCACGCAGCCTGTTCCGCAGCAGGTTCCCAAAGCGGATTTTGGCGAGCTGATGAATATGGCGGTTAAATCCCTGAATGAGACACAGATATCAGCGGATACAATGATGGAAAAGTTCGCGGCCGGGCAGAATGTAGAGCTGCATAATGTTGTTCTTGCGGCGCAGAAAGCATCGCTGACGTTGCAATTTGCCCTGCAGGTAAAAAACAAGATTACAGAGGCATATCAGGAACTGATGCGGATGCAGATTTAAACTAATTATATTAGAGAGGTGACGGGGTGAACGATTTTTTATTGCGAATGTGGGAGCGCCTTAAGGCGTTCTGGGCAGGATTAAATAATACGGCGAAAATTATATGGGTTGCGCTGCCGCTTATCATTATTACGGGATTAATTGTCCTGGGATTATGGATTACGCAGCCGAATTATTCCCCGCTTTTCTCCAACCTGAGTTCTGAGGACGCGGGAGCGATAGTCGCCAGATTAAAAGACGCGAAGATACCACACAGGATAACGGACGGAGGAAACGCGATTCTTGTGCCTTCGCGGTATGTATATGATACTAGGCTTCAGATGGCAACAGCGGGGCTTCCCAAGGGGGGAGGCGTCGGATTTGAGATATTTGACAAGACAAACCTTGGAGTGACTGATTTTACTCAGCGCGTTAATTATGTGCGCGCGCTTGAGGGAGAGCTTAACAGGACAATATCAAAGATAGATTCGGTTATGGAGGCAAAAGTACACCTTGTAATACCGAAAAAAGAGCTCTATGAGGAGAGGCAGCTGGATCCCACGGCCTCTGTTTTGCTGAAGATGAAGCCCGATATGAGGCTGGACTACGATCAGGTCAAGGCAATAATACACCTTGTATCGAGCGGCGTTGAGGCTTTAAACCCCGTAAATGTGACTGTTGTTGACACTCGCGGAACAGTGCTCTCGGACGCGATAAGGGACGAGCTTCTTGAGGACTCAACATCCTATTCATACGCGAAACAGCTTAAGCTGACCAATCAGCAGATTAATATGCAGAAAGAGTTTGAGCGCGATGTTCAGAGGCGCGTTGAAACGATGCTTTCGAAAGTCCTCGGCGACAGCCGGCTGACTGTCCGTGTAAACGCGGTCCTTAATTTTGACCAGGTTGAGAAAAAAGACGAAGTTTATGAGCCCATAGTGGGCGGCAGGGGAATATTAAGGAGCCAGAACAGAAATCTTGAAAGTTACACCGGAACCGGAGTGTATCCCGGAGGCGTTCCGGGGACTGATTCAAATATTCCCGGATACAAATCTGTTGTCTCGGGAAACTCGCAGTACACAAAAACAGAAGTAACGGAAAATTTTGAGATAACAAAACGCGAACGGCATGTTGTTGAGACTGTGGGCGGCGTGAGAAGAATGTCTGTGGCTGTCATAGTTGACAACCTGCAGCCGCAGCAGGTTGAATCGGTAAGAAACGCTGTTATAGCGGCGGCAGGGCTTGACCTCGCGAGGGGCGACCAGGTGGCTGTTGAAAACATATCATTTGACCGCACGTTTGAAAAGGCGGAGCAGTTTAAGACCACGATGGAGGCAAGGGAACGCTATATGACGACCCTTGTGAGCCTGGGCATAATAACAGGCATACTCTTGTTTGCCCTTGTATTCCTGCGCTCCACGCTTAAACCAAAGGCAATAAGGGAGAAGCTGAGACGGCAGATAGAGATGGCCGCAAGAGAGGTAAGGGAAGAAGAGGAAGTGGAGGTTCCGCTGGAAGCGGTTCCGTCCGCTGCAGAACTTGCCGAAGCGCAGAAGCGCGCGGAGATGAAGAGGCAGATTACAAAGATTGCGCGGGAAAATCCCAAAATTATTGTCCAGCTCATTAAACGCTGGCTGACAGAAGAGAAGAGGTGAAACCAGGATGCCTATGACCGGGGAACAAAAAGCGGCCGTATTGTTAATAACGC
>DSBP01000062.1 GCA_011049465.1 bacterium
ACTATGAAGTTGTATATGATTGTAAATGGGATGACACAAATAATCCGAGGGTAAAAGTAATTGAAACGCAAAACATGGTAATACAAGGGCCGGTTTATATTGAACTGTATTTTACAAAGGGTATGGCGGTAAGGACAGCTAGGGGCGATGCGTGGCAAGCGATAACGGTTACAGCGAGAAATGAAAAAAATATTCACTTGCGGGTGGAGGGTGTAGCGGATAATCCTGCGAACAGAAAGGCGTTTGTTGACGCTGCCTTTGAGGGCACACAAATACATAAAGGATGGAGTAATAGCGTGACAATAGGGGGAGGAGATGGGCACGTATATACGAAATGGGTGGGCATGCTCGATATGGAAAAAAATGCAAATCTGCTTGGTGATGTTACAATACATGTCAATGCCACAAGCCTAATGCAGGACCGATTGGACAGTAATCCCGCGACAAAAGCAGAGCGGACAGAGCCGGGAGGGTGGAGCAATTATGAGCCGGGGATAGATATAAATCACAGAATAACTGTTATCCCCGACGACTACGCGCTGTTCAAGAGCAACATTACAGTCAATGAGCGGCCTTTTACTGATGTGGTTGTGTCAAACCCGCAGATGACGCCTGTGCCGGCGGGGCAGGATGAGGGCGTGGCGTATCCAGCGGAATACCCTTCCGAAACAATGGGTGTGAGGGAGTTTATCAAAGGAGTGCTGCTTGGGGTTACAGGGGAGGCGGATTTCAGTTACAAGCAGGGTAATAAGCATATATATAAGGAAGGGTACAAAGCGCTTGCTATTGCGGCTGCTACGCTCCTCCTGCATGAAACAGAGAAAAACAAAGATGACGGCCGGCCGTACGACATACTCGTAAACGGCTACAGCACAGAACAGGCATATTACATACCTTACAGGGATTATGCGAAAACAATAGCGCCAAAGCGGGTAGCGGATTTGATTGATGAGGTGGTAAATGAGGTTGTTAAGGAAAACGACGGGATGTACGTCATGCGGGCCTACAATCTTGACGGACGGGCGCGCGTAAAGGACTATGGCGGGGATATCGGGAACAGAAACATACCTGACCTGAAAACCCTCATATTCCCGTATGTTGGCAGGGACGCGGGCCGGTTGAGTGACAGGAGCGAGACAGCGCTTGGGGAATACATCCCATATCTCAGGCGGTCTGTTTTCAACGAAATAGAGGGCAGCCACAGCGAGAGAAAGCTGGAAGTAAAGATGCAGGGGGATGTGAAAAACAGGGTGGAGGCGCTGAAAGACTGCCAAAAAGTTGGGCTTTCTGCCTGGGGCGCGATGTGGCTTGCCGGGGCGAGCCCTGAGCGGAGAAGCGCCGAAGACATACTCGACCTCGCGTACCATTATTCCCCTCCTTTTCTGGAAAAAGCGCAGGTCATAGAGGGGAACGGCGTCAGGTACAGCGGCGGGTGGAATGACCTGACTCTTGAGATATCCGATGATGTTTTTGTCCGGAAACCGGCGGATAACCCGGCAGGCGACGCGGCACGGCTGAATGAAGACTTGGATTTGTATATATTCTTTTCCGAAGAGATGGAAAAAGACCTCCTGAATGTAACGCTTATTAATAATGCCGGCGGAAACACAAAAACACTGCACGGGGTAAACACCCCGGATGGATTTATCAGGATGGGCGGGGATGTTACGCGCGGCCATGGGAATGTGTTTAAGGTTCCACTTAAAGCGGACGTATTAAGGGAGCTTCTTCCTGTTGAAAAAGTAAAAAATGAGCAGGGGCAGGAGGTGGAACGGCGGGTAAAGAGCGGGACAATCAACCTGAAAATATCAGGGCAAGGCACGCATTACGCGGATAATATCAATAAAAGGCTGAAAAGGCCGCTGCTTGACTCTGACGCCGGCACGGCCGCGTTTTATTTTGACTCGCCGGGATATAAAGACGACACAGGGGAATCAGACACGTTTCACTCATTTGGGGTCGTGGATGACGCTGACGCAGACCCTGACAACCTCGCGGATGACCTTGATGATGTCAACAGGGACAATGTGGGACTCGGGATAAACGTGGGATTAAGTTTTGACATCAGCGTATCGCTGCCGGGCGTGGAACTGCCTGAAATCTCATCTCCCCTGCCGCGGTTCAATGTTCCGGATGTGGGGGTTGACTTTGCCGCCATTAACATACCGAGGCCTGACTGGCGGTTTGATACGTGGGGGTTTGACGGCATTAATTACGCTGTCATGCTGCTGCCTGATTTTGGACAGGCCGCAGAAAAAGCGTGGAGGGCAGTGGCTGACGCGCTGTCCGGAACGCTTGATTTCAGGGGGATACGCGGCCCTCATATAATCCTGCCGCCTTTTCCAAGCACAGACCTGCCTATAGGTAATTGGGTTAACTCCCTGAAAATCAGCTCACCGTGCGATTTAAAGGAGGGCTTTGATAATAATTATCAGGGAATACTCAACCAGGCAAGAAGCGTCTGCGGCCTTCCCCTGCGCACTGTTGAACAGCCGGATCCCGGCCCCACACCCACGCCCGGCAATGGCGGGCAGGCACGGCCCGCGGGCGGCAGTATTAAAATGGCGGGGGTGGGAGCGGGGGCTGACACAATACTCAGCCTGCTTTCCGAGAATCCCGAACTTGTCCGTGACATAACAGCCATATCGCTGGCGGGCGCGCATCTTGGCGGGTTTGACCGCCAAGCACAAAGCAGACGAGATTCATCCCCCTCTAAAGTGCCTTGTTTTGTGTGGTTGCAGTAATTTTGAATTTGAAACGCTGAAGCTTGAAACCTGAAACAGCCATGTGCTCTGGCCCCTGCCCCCGCTCGGTTGCGCTTGACAAGGGCTTTTTTACCGTATATAATTACATTATAAATGATACATTTATATACTTTTAGGAGG
>DSBP01000249.1 GCA_011049465.1 bacterium
CCCGGTTTCCCGGGGGCTGCGAGGGATGTTGTGGCGCGTGATTAGCGCGCCGCAATCCCGTTTATCAGTATTGATGATAGGACAGAATATCCCTCTTTTTTGTTCCCGAAAAAGACAAAACATCAATAAATAAAGGGGATTTTTTAATGCAAACCCGTATTCCGTCTTATGAAAAACTTGCAAGTTTCACCTAGTTTTAATATAATTATTCCGAAACAAAAGCATTATTTGGTTGTCATATATAGGTATTCAGGAAACAAAAAATCAGGAATGGCAGAATGTATCGGAGGCTGTAAAGATGATTAAACGATTTAACATAAAACCGTTGTTACTGGCGTTTATGCTGCTGCCGTGTCAGTTATATTCTTTTGCAGGAGACATTCCTGCGGGGCTTCCCGGAGTTTTTGGTTTTGGCGCGATAGACAAGGCTGATTCATACGGCCCTTATCCGCCGCATTTCTGGAAAAACGGACAGGGGACAACCTGCTGGGACTATTCATATCAGTATCTGGTTCCCGGCTGGACAACCTGGCAGGCTAACGGCGGATGGGCGCGGCAGGAACTTGAGTACTGGGAAGCGCGCGGCCAGATACAGGTATTTACCTTTTATTACACACCTTATCAGCGGACAAATTATCAAAACAACACATGGATGACAAATTATTTCAATGATTTTAAGCTTCTTATGCAGATAATAAATCAGTACTCGACAAAGCGGGTGATTGTCCACCTTGAGCCTGACCTTCTCGGATTTTGGCGCAACGACGGAAGGACGCCGACGCAGACAGGCGTAGTTGCCGTAGGCTCCTCGAATTTCAATGAAGTGTGCGATGGGGTTAATATAGCGAACCTTCCCAATACAATACGCGGATGGAGCGAGGCTCTCTTCAGGATAAGGAACCAGTACGCGAGAAACAAGGTTCATCTTGCGCACCATTATACGCACTGGGCAACAGGCACAGACCTCTTTACAATATCCCATTCGGAGGCAGAGGCAAATACATACACGGACAACATGACCAACTATATACTGCAGATTGAGGACGGAAAAAATTATGACCTCTTCTTTCTCGACCCGTCCGACAGGGACGCTGACTGGTTTTATATAAAGCAGGGCACCGGTAACCGCTGGACCGCAAGCGACCGGGCCTATACAAACAACAGGAGCTGGGGAAAGATAGCCCATGTTACCAACAGGATATCCGACAACTTAAACCGCCGCGGCATGTTCTGGCAGATACCGGTCGGCAACACATATTTTCGCACCTGTAACAATACCGATTTTCACTACAGGGACAACCATGCGCAGGAATTTATACCCTCAACATCAAACAACGGTTCATCAGGTACGCCCGGAGACGCCTATTCAAGCTCTTCTACGGCAACAGGGCCCGGCTACTGGGCACAGAGGGGAATTATAGGAGTTCTCTTCGGGCCGGGAGGCTATGACGCTAACGCGGGTTCTTTTCATACGGTTACGCATTTAAGGGATTATGAGACAGACGGCATAACCAACCCGGCATCCAACACAAACGGCGCCCCCGGTTTCAACACCTGGGGACAGGCAACGTCAACAGTATCCGATAACGAGGGCGGCTACGTAAGGGCAGCTGTGGCGCGGTACTGCTCTGTGGGCAAATATGTACTGCCCGGAGGAAGCGTGCCTGCAACTGCCACAAGGACAAACACCATAGGGCCTTCGCCGACACGGACCCCCACGTTTACAATAACACCCACATTCAGCGCAACGCCCTTTGTTTACGCGGAAATAATATATGACGGAGACACACCGGGCGCGAGGCTCTCTGACGGAACGGTCGCGAACGGCGGGAGCGGCACGCTTACTGAAACAACAGGCGGAAACCCCGGAAACGCCAT
This sequence comes from bacterium, assembly GCA_011049465.1. Lineage (GTDB taxonomy): Bacteria > Oederibacteriota > PGYV01 > PGYV01 > DSBP01 > DSBP01. Next base: position 1,879 of record DSBP01000249.1, read on the forward strand.
GCGCCTGAATTATGTCAGCCCGGCATTCTGGCAGGAACACAGGTGGACGCTTACGACGCCAAAAAACACAGGTGCGCACACGCATCTTCGGTTTGACGTGCGCGCTGAAACAGGTTCCATTGCAAGTTTTATTATAGTCATGAACTGGACCACGGGGCAGAAAAACATCTCGGATTATCTGCCGGGAGGGGTAACATCATCGTGGCAGACAGTAACAATACCCCTTGCTGATCTTATTCCGGCAAATATAATAAATTTCATATCCTTTGTAAGCGGTGATAATACAAACTCGGTGATTCGTGTTGATAACATAGCCATTATTGGGGCTCCGGCAGTGACAATGACACACACTCCGCCGCCCTCGACAGCGACTTTTACGCGGACGAGGACTGGCACGCCCACATTTACAAGGACATCAACGCCGGTACCGCCTACGCCAACCTTTACGCGTACGAGGACGGGCACGCCTACATTTACAAGGACATCCACGCCTATGCCGCCTACTTCAACCTTTACGCGCACAAGGACGGGAACGCCGACTTTTACTCGGACACAGACTCCGCCGCCCGCGACAGCGACGTTTACGCGCACGAGGACAGGGACTCCCACGTTTACGCGGACATCCACGCCTGTGCCGCATACCTCAACGTTTACACAGACACGGACAGGGACGCCTACATTCACGCGTACGGGAACCCGCACACAGACGCCTTCAATAACAGTGACGTCAACGCCGGCTCCGCCTGATTCTATCCCGACATTTACGCAGACCAATACGCCTGTTTTGACAGCTACGCCGAGTTTTACCGCGACAGTGACTTATACTGAAGTAATAACTGCAACGCCCACAAATACGGTTGAGGCGTCAATGTGCCCCTGCCCGGGAATATTCGGAAAAAACACAATAGGGGCAAACCCGATACCGGTTGATGCGTATTTTAACTCAAGTTTTTATACACTTGTTGAAGACGCTACGGCGGAATCAATAGCGGTATATTTC
>DSBP01000343.1 GCA_011049465.1 bacterium
CTTTAGTTCGCGTGTATTTTAAATGCCCGTCACACTCAAATACCGCGGACTAAAGTCCGCGCCTACTATCCGCCCCGGCCCACCTCAAGTGAGGCAATTTACAATTTGGAATTTGCAATTTGCAAGTGGACGGCAAAAAGAAACAAACCGGTTTTTGCAGGCTGCTAAACAACCTTTGCCCCAAAACAACTGACGCAGGACGGGGCTGGTGGCGGAAAATTTCGTCGAGAACTCAGGGCGCGTCTGTGCTGTGCTCTATTCAACGCCATCCCAAACACCTGTGCCCTGCATGAGAGTCGCCGCCCTTAAACCCGCGCAAGCCAAATCGCGCATATTCACGAGTCTCCGGTTGACCGGGCTCACCGCCGATGTAAATCGGCGAAATTTCTCCGCTGCCTGCCCCGGCCCACCTCAAGTGAGGCAATTTACAATTTGGAATTTGCAAATTAATACACCCGGAAGACAAAACTCTTTACATTTTCCTCCATATCCGTAAAATGGAAAGACAACAGTATACGCGAGGAGGCTTTATGAGGCGGATTCTTGTTTTGATTCTACCGGCTGTAACAGCGCTGCTCTTCAGCTCGTGCATAACCTTTAACGAGAGCCGGTTCTTTTTCCCGAGAAACCCGGGCCCTGTCCCGTCTGCCGCGGATAAAAAGTTTATCCCTCTAAGCCTCGAAACCGCGGACTCCACAACCCTGTCCGGAATAATCATAACCGCGCCCTCGCGCGATTACCTTATCTATTTTTACGGCAATGGAATGACAATCGCCGAATCAGCGCCCCGCCTTTACTTCCTCTCCGAAGAGTACAGGCTGAACATAATCTGTTTTGATTACAGGGGCTACGGCGAAAGCGGCGGCACGCCTTCCTTTGAAAACCTTTTGTCTGACGCGGGCGATATATATGAATTTGTGCGGGAAAAATACGTCCCGCAAAAACTTTTTCTCTTCAGCCAGTCCATCGGGACCGTTCCCGCCGCTGTCCTGGCCGCGGCTCACGCATTTAACGGCATAATAATGGAGGCCCCTTTTAACAACGCGGATGAGGGCGTCTCGAGAATGAGGGACGGCCTTATCCCTCCGTTTAAATGGCTCGTCAGGATCAAAGCCGAGGAGCGGCTCAGAAAAATGCGGCCCCAGCCCGAAGATTACATTAAAAATTTCAGGGCGCCCCTGCTTATTTTGCACGGCGAAAATGACGGCGTCTTTCCTTTTGACATAGGCAGGAAAATGTATGAAGCCGCGGGCTCAAAGGACAAGCAGATAGTGATGCTGCCGAATACGGGCCACTCAGATGTTAATCTGCGGTCAAACCCGGCTTTTGCCGCCATGAAGGCTTTTTTCGCGAGGCACAAATAATCCCGTTTCAAAACACCATTTGAACCCGGGTATCCGGGCGAAGGCATGATTTATTTAATCAGGTTGTCGTATTCGTCAAGCGGCTTGTCCTGCAGTGTCTCCCGTATGACCTCTTCAAGCGTCGTCTTCCCCTGCTTCATAAGGCTGATAGCCGCCTCCCTTATGGTCATCATCCCCTGCTTCCACGCGACCCTTTTCAGTTCATTAAGCGATACTTTTTTAAATATCGCCTCCCTCACCGCGTTCGTCACATTAAGCACCTCGTAGGCGGCTATTCTTTCCCTGAAGCCGGTATAATGGCAGGCTGTACAGCCGCGCCCCTCATAAAACTGCGTACCTTCGAGTACCCGCGCCGGGATTCCGCCTTTTTTTGCCTTCGCGTAATCCACCTCTTTGATCGGCTCCTTGCAGTTGTCGCATATTTTTCTCACAAGCCTCTGCGACACGACAACAAGCACTGATGAGCCCACATATATGGGGTCTATCCCCGAGTCAATGAGCCTCATTATTGTGGCGGGCGCGTCATTTGTATGCAGGGTGGAGATAACAAGGTGGCCCGTGAGAGCGGCCTTGATGGCTATTGAGGCTGTTTCATTGTCGCGTATTTCACCCACAAACATCACATCAGGGTCCTGCCTTAAAAACGACCTGAGCACATTCGCGAAAGTAAGGTCAGCCGAAGGGTTTACCTGTATCTGAATTATATGGGGGAGCCTGTACTCAACCGGGTCCTCAACCGTCATAAGATTGTCGTGCGGGTCATTTATCTGCGCGATTGACGCGTAAGCGGTCGTTGTTTTTCCGCATCCCGTGGGCCCTGTTACAAGCACCATGCCGTAAGGCGCGGTCAGCCCCTTTTCCAGGTATGCCTGCTGTTCAGGCGACATTCCCAAGTCAGAGAGCATCAGGCTCTGTGACGCCTGGTTTATTATGCGCATTACAATATTCTCCCCCCATATGGAGGGCACGACAGCCACGCGGAGGTCAATCTCATTTCCGTTCAGAAGCTTGAATTTTATCCTGCCGTCCTGCGGCCGCCTCTTTTCAATAATATTCATTCCCGACAGAAGCTTCAGCCTGGACGTCAACGCTTTTTTATGGGAAATATTGGGCGGCGTCATCTCAATAAGCGAACCGTCAACCCTGTATCTTAAAACCATCTTTTTTTCGTAGGGGTTTATGTGTATGTCCGAGGCCCTTTTTGATACGGCATCCTCAATCAGGTAATTCGCGTATCTTACCACAGCGCTCTCGGCCGCTTCTATGTCCCCTTCTCCCTCATCATCCTTGACGTCGTCAAGAAGCTGGATTTCAATATCCTCTGCCGCAAGCGAATCAAGCGTGTCGTCAAGGCCCGTTGACACGGTATAATATTTATCAATGGCGGCGGAATAGGCGGCCTCGCTTGTAACGGCAAAATTAAACTCGGTTTCATCCTCCCCTGCCACCTTAACCTCAAACCTCAGGCTCTGATTAAGC
>DSBP01000085.1 GCA_011049465.1 bacterium
CATAAAAATGATTGATTTCAGCGAATACAAAAGAAGGCAGGCGCCACCGGGAATAAAAATAACACCCAAAGCCTTCGGACGCGACAGGCGAATGCCCATTATAAACAAATACCGTTGAAAAAATATGCAGCAGATGTTAATATATTGCAGTAAACCATAGGGACGGCAAAACCGTCCAATAAATAAAAAGGAGAAAACCAATGAAGAAAACATTTATATTGTTTATATTGGCTGCGGTTCTTTCATCTGTCTGCTTTGCAAGGCCCTTTCTTTTTGTCTCACACGACCGGCATATGAAGCTGACCGTAATAAATACGGCAAATAACGAGGTCGCGCGCGAAATACCGCTTGATTTTTACCCGAAAGACATCAAGCTCACGCCTGACGAGCAGTTCCTTTATATAGCCGGCTACGATACAAATGCGCTTTACAGGCTCAGGACAAGGAATTTCACAATAGATTCTGATTTTATCAGCGTGGGTTCCAGCCCCGTAAGCCTCGCCATTACCCCCGATTCAAAAAAAATATATGTTATTAACAGCCGCTCAAAAAATGTCACCATTGTTGACCTTCCTGATTTCAATGTCAGCACGGACCCTGTTCCTCTTCCGGCCGCGCCTGTAAACATCGTAATAACGAACGACGGAAAAAAGGCCTTTATAGCGCTCTCTGATTCCAACGGCATCGCGGTAATGAGCCTTGTATCAAACAAAATTTTAGGCGTAATACAGACCGGCGCCGGGCCGTGGGGAATGCACATTCACGACCACAGGCTTTTTGTGACAAATGAAAAACTCGCGTCTATTTCTGTCATAGACACAAACAGGAACCGGCTGGTAAACGAGATTGTTTCAACTGACCTGCCGCGCGGTATCTGCGGATTCGGGAATTTTTTATATGTAGCAGTGTCAAAGGGCCTTGACATATTTGAGACTGTCCGCTATGAAAAACCGGCTTCCATGAGCCTCTTTTATTCGGTTTATGACGCTGAACACGGAAGAACCGCCTCAGGAGACAGGATATTCATAGCAGGTTATGATGATTCCTCAAAGACCGGAAAAATAGCGGTCCTTGACCCGCGGGAAAACGAAATTATCAAAGAAATTGATGTTGACGGCAGGCCCTATTACCTTGAAATGAGAAGGCAATGGCCCACTCCTGTCCCAACAGTTACAAATACGGCAGTTCCAACCCCGGTTTTTACAGCCGTTCCCACAAGCACTCCGATAATTAAACCCACGCCAAAACCAAAACCGCGTGCAACTGCTAAACCCGCTCCAAAACCGACAGCAGCGCCTTCGCTGCTCTCCTCTGATATCAGAGGAAGGGTGTTTTTAAACAACAATCCTGTCCCAAACGTGGACGTTAAGGCAATAAACAGGCACAACAACAAAATTTATACGGCAAAAACCGACGGAAGCGGAAGGTTCATGTTTAAAGCGCTCCCCATAGGCGGCTACGTGGTATCTGTTGAGGCAAGCTACCTTAAGGGCAAGGCCGTGGCATTAACGGTAAATCAGGGAACGAATCCTGATGTTATAATCAATGTTGAAAGACGCTGATTATGAAACCTCCCTCCGGGGGCTCTGACAGGCAAAAACAGAGGGTAATAATGCTCTCTCTTGTTTCAAACACGTGCCTTGTTATTATTAAGATCCTTGTGGGGCTTGCAACGGGCCTTGTCAGCATAATAGCTGAGGCTGTCCATTCCGCAAACGACCTTTTAACCTCTATTATTGCTTTTTTTGGCGTAAAAAAATCCTCTGAACCTCCTGACGAATCCCACCAATTCGGCCATGGAAAAGTGGAAGTCATTACCGGCACTATTGAGAGCATGTTTATCCTGGGCCTCGGAATTTACATTATTTACGAGGGAATCAGCGGTTTTTTTGCGGAAAAACCCCATGAATTTATTGAAATCGGCATAGCGGTTATGCTTTTTTCAGGCATTGTCAACCTCTTTATCTCCTCATATATGATTAAAAGGGGGCGGGAGCTTCGCTCAATAGGGGTTGAGGTGGACGGCGAACACCTTCGCGCTGATGTCATAACCTCATTCGGCGTTGCTGCCGCGCTGATAATCATGAAATTCACGGGCTGGCACTGGCTCGACCCGGCCGCAGCCATAATAATAGGATTATGGATACTGCAGATTTTCGTGAGGCTTATAAAAAAGCTTATGTTTCAAAACCTTGACGCGGCTCTCGATGAAAATGAACTGAAAAAAATAAGGGACATAATTGACTCAATCCCTGAGATAAAAAGCTATCACAGAATAAGGACGCGGCAGGGCGGCTCAACCGTCTTTATTGACATGCATATAAAAGTTGACCCGCAGCTGACCGTTGAAACGTCACACGAAGTGACCAGAAACATAGAAAAACTCCTTGGAGAAGCCTTTGGCGATGTAAATGTCCTTATACACGTGGAGCCTTTTTCCCCTGAAAAACTTCCCTGAACCCGTCTAAATTCTGCGCACACGCGCGGCGCTTAAATGCCCGAACACATCTTCCTTCTTAAAAAAGCAGGCGCCTGAAGCCTTAAGATTTGCCGCTGCAGCCGCTGTCCCGAGCCTGAGGCACGTTTCAATATCCCCGTTTTTTTCGATTCCATAAGCAATCCCTGCCGTAAAAGCATCGCCGCATCCGACAGTCGAAAACGCCTTTTTTGTTTTTAACGGAACCGCCCTGTAAAATTTTCTTCCGTCATAAGCAATTGCCCCTCTTTTTCCCGTCGTCACAATTACCGTACCTATGCCGTATTTCTTTTTAAGGTTTTTTATCGCGCGCATCAGCGTTTTCTCCGAAGCAAAACAGCATTTAAGCGCGGATTCAAGCTC
>DSBP01000003.1 GCA_011049465.1 bacterium
TTCCCAAACCCGTTTGAGCATGAGACAAGCATAGTATATGAACTTGGCAGGGACGCGGATGTTCAGTTAAGGGTATATACCGTCTCAGGGGAATTGGTAAAGGTGAGGAATGAGAAAGGCGTGAAAGGGTATAACAGGATAATATGGGACGGGACAAACAGGAGAAACAAGCCGGTTTCAAGCGGGGTATATTTGTATGTGCTGGAGGCAGTGTCAGGCGAAGAGCGCGCTAACGCGCGGTCAAAGTGTAGTGTGGTGAGATAGAAAGAAACTGAAAACTGAAAAGTGAAAACTGAAAGTGAAGGCGGGAAGTTTTAAATGTAGGCGCGGATTTTAGTCCGCGGTATTTGAGTGTTTTTTGAAAGGTTGCAAATAATGGGAACAAAGACGCGCGAACTAAAGTTCGCGGCTACGAGGGCAGGGGCAAAGACGGTTGTTTGGCTTAAATGTAGGCGCGGACTTTAGTCCGCGGTATTTGAGTGGTTTTGAAAGGCTGCAAATAACGGGAACAAAGACGCGCGAACTGAAGTTCGCGGCTACAAGGGCAGGTACAAAGACAGGAAGAAGCTGAAAGCGGAAAGTTAAGACAAGTTTATATTTGATATGGGGAATTTTATAGTGAAAACGGGAAGAAACTGAACGCTGAAAACTGTTAACATGATAATAGGCTGTCCTCCAAAGCGGTAGTTATAGTGTATACTGCCAATAAGAGGTCGCTAAGCGCCTCAAAATTATAAGGAGGCACAGCCTATGAAGGAAGTATACATTGGAATGGGCGTGTAGAGCAAGTTTATTTATTGTGTAGTACTGGGAAGCTTGACCCCACAAAATATACAATCCTAAATCACTTGACAAAAGGGGTTTTATTATGTAGAATATCACTAGAAAGGTGATAAATACAATAAGGAGGTGCAGTGATGAAAAACAAGGAGTTTTTGACGGAAGAGACAACGGTTTATGAGGCGCTGACAAAACATCCCGTTTTAAAAGAGGCATTAATCGGGATATCGCCAAAGTACAGGAACCTTCAGAACCCGGTGCTTTTTAATACTGTCGCAAAGGTTACTCCCCTGAAAAAGGCGGCGGCAATAGGCGGCATCTACGCGAACGAGTTTTTGCTGAAACTGAATACAGCCATAGGCGCGCAGGATGAGTACCTGAACCATGTTAAGGCGCAGGTGCCGAAACTTCAGGAAGATTTTTTAAAGAAGCAATTCGGCAGCCCCGGGAAAAAAGATAAGCCTGAGTGGTATGAAAAAACAAAGAGTTTTGATATAATTGACGTGCGTGACAAGGGTGAGCCTTTTGCGCTGATAACCTCAAAAGCAAAGGAGCTGAAAGCCGGAGAAGGGTTTAAAATGATACAAACATTTGAACCTGCCCCGCTTATGGACTACCTGAAAAACGAGGGCGTAGAATCTTACGCGGAAAAAGAGGAAGATTCCAAAGTGTCTGTTTATTTTTATAAAAAGGGGCGAGAGTTGTGAGTGATGAGGCCATAAAACAGGAACTGAAGAGCCTTTTAAAGAGAGTAACGGCGAATACCTCAAAGGAAGAACTGGATATCCTGAAAAAAGAGTTTAAAACCGTCTTTGAGGGCGCTGACCCGATGCTGATTGCCGCTGCGGAGGCCGAACTCTTAAAAGAGGGCGGGTCAATAGAGGACCTGATGAAAGCGTGCGATGTGCATCTTGAGCTTTTTAAGGACTCCATTAAAAACCCGCAGCTGAAGGTTCCTGACGGCCATCCCATTAAAATTTTTCAGGAAGACCACAAAAATATACTTTTTATAATGGAAAAACTTGTTGACGAGATTAAAGAAGCGGAAAAACAGGATAATTATGACGACGCTAAAGTGGAAATAATGATGATTGAAAAGCTTGTCAACCGGCTGATGGAGGCCGAAAACCACAATGTCCGGCAGGAAAACACTCTTTTCCCCGTGCTGGAAAAACACGGGATAGAGCAGCCGCCGCAGATTATGTGGCACGAGCATACGGAGATGAAGGCGCAGAAGAAGGAACTGCTGAAGCTCATCAATGACAGAAAAAATTATGAGTTTAAGGATTTTCTTAAGAGGGCTCTCGCGCTCTCGGTCATGCTGCTTGAGAAATTCGGCGGACACACGCAGAAAGAGGAGCATATTCTTTACGTAACAGCCATGAATGTGATTACAGATGATGAGTGGAAGGACATAAAAGAGGAATGCGATAACCTCGGATATTTCGCGCCGGGGTTGTGAGTTCTTTTATTTAGGGGAGTTGCGGCTGCACAAACAAGAACAGCAAAGGCAAATAACAACACGAAGAAAGGAGAAAAAATGAACCTGAAGGAACTTGACATTGAGTCTATTGAGGCGGTAATGGACGCGCTTCCGGTAGACGTGTCGTTTGTTGACGACAGCGACACGGTAAAGTTTTTTAACAGCCCGAAGGAGGGCAGGATTTTTCCGAGGACAAAGATGGACCTGGGGAGAAAAGTGCAAAACTGCCATCCGCCGCAGAGCGTCCACAGGGTGAATGAAATATTAAACGGGTTTAAAGAGGGCGCGATGAGCGAGGCGGTATTCTGGATTGATTTTAAGGGCAGAAAAATACACATTTCTTATTTTCCCGTGAAAAATGAAGCGGGAAAGTACATTGGATGCATTGAGGTTTCGCAGGACATAACCGGACTGAAAAAAATCGAGGGCGAAAGAAGGCTCTTAAGCGAAGGATAAAAATCCCCGCACCAAGGTGCGGGGTATTTTTGTTCCGATAAGTTTGCGCCTTGCGCATTGATCCCGATATGCTCATCCCCGGGCCAAGGCCCGGGGTATTAGCAACAGCGGAATAAAAA
>DSBP01000068.1 GCA_011049465.1 bacterium
AGAATCACAAAATATTATTTCTTATCAAACCGGTTTTGAGTTGATTTTTGTTGTTTTGTAATTTTGACCCAAACAAAAACCACAAAAATCGCTGTTTCTGCCGCCTAATGCGATTTTTGGGTCCCCTCTCATCCTCCCCTTTTCCGCTTCGCTATCCACTCATTCACATACCCGTCAACATCGGTAACCGGCGTAAACACCTCAAGTATTTCCATGTCCCCTTCTATGCCTTTCAGGCGGACGCCCTCTTCCATCTTGTTAAGCACCACATAACGCTCCATTATCCCGTCATAATAATAATAAACCCCGTGCGAGAGCTCTACCTCTTTTTTATCAGCTGCCTCAACGCCCGCCTCCGCCCTTATGGAATTAAAGACTTCGCCTGTTATGGCAACGCCCTGATTGTAATGCCTGCCGTCGCGGACATAAACCCTTCTCGGAAAATTTTTAACCCCGTAAAGTTTTTCCATATATTCCTTCACTTCATGATTTGAGCCCGACAACCTCGCGGCCAGCGTAAGGCTCGGAGACAGCACTATGTTAAACCTGGCATTGTCATCGCCCACAACAGCCATAAACAGCTCGCCTTTTGTTATGCCTATCCCTATTTCAACCTTTGGCATTGAGTATTCTTCCGCTATGATCCGGACAGTATCCGGAACCTTTAACCCCTTTTCCTTTTCCGCGGCTCCGATAAAATCAGCGATGTCCGGCCCCATCCCGCTGTCAGCCGGAATCAGTTTTTTAAGATTCCCGCCGCCGTCTATTATGCCCGCCTTCGCCAGGCTCTTAAACAATTCCGCCTCTTTTCTTCTTATTCCCGCCTCTGCCTCGCGCCTCAGCTTCACAAATTCCCTGTGAATAAGGTAGGCCGTTCTTACGCATTCAAGAGGGGATGAAAAATGCGCGGCATACCCGTCGCCCGCAAAATAGATTTCGGTCCCGTTCTGCTCCTTTGATATCCTGTAAACAGTGTTAAGATAGGGGGTAAGAAACCCTGCCGTATCCTTTGTCAGTTTCATTGTTGTTTCCGTTGAATTCCTTAAATCCGCGAATAAAAAATACTTTTTTCCCCTGGCGCTCCCTTTTGCGCCGGGGTACATAATCCCCTCCCCCCGCATATAAAACAGGTTTCCCTCCTCAAATGTATTCTCTATCCTGGACTTATCCTCGCCGCTTATTGCCACGCAAGCGACCGTCTCTTTCCCCGTATCCTCAAAAACAACCCTCTTAATAACGCTCTGCCGCATCACCCTGATTCCCGAGAGGTCCTCGGTATAAGCCGACCGCCTTCCGTACCTGGAACGCAGGGCCCGCAGGTCATTAATCAGCCTTAAGCTGTGCGTGAAGTTTTCAAGCACTGCTCCCGCGACCTTTTCAAACTCCCTGTTAGACACCGATTTAAAAAATCCTCCCTCACACCTGTCAACAAGGTCCGCGGCCATCACGGCCCTGCGCGCCGTCTCTCTCGCTTTTTTTGTGCCTGCCTCAGACAAAAGCTTTAACAGATGGCTCCGCAGTTTTCTGTCAAAAAGAAGGTCCTCGAATACATCCCTGCGTCTTACCGCGTTAAGCAGTTCTCCGCTGCCGCACTCGGCCGCAACATCCCTTACCCCCTCTTCAATCACGGCCTTTTCCGCGGCTGCGGCCATTTTTCTCATTATTTCCCTGTCCTTTTTAAGCGCCTTCGCGAAAAAACCCTTTTCCCGCCTGTCCGAAAAAATCAGCCTTATGTTTGCCATGTCATCAAAAACAACCCGCGCCTTATCGTTTTTTTTCAGCCTCTTTGACCTGACAACAACAGCGTCAAGAACCGCCAGGAGCCAGCCTTGAAGCTGCCGGTCAACAAACACGGACCTGTCCCTGTTAAACATTATTTTTTCCGCGTGCATCACATCCGCCACGTCATGAAACATGCAGCAATACCTGGCGGCAAAAGGCTTCAAACAGTTCTTTGCCGCACCTGTCTTCTCCTCCCTCAGCCTGTCAATGCATTCATCCTCATACAGTTCCTTCATTATTATCTCATAAGCCTGCCCGAGAAAAGCGGTAAGCGTCTCCCTCATAATATTGAGCTTTTCAAAATGATACCTGAAATACTCCTCTGTAATCAGGGAAAAAAACGTGGTTACAGAGAGCCACGAGAAAAACTCAAGCCCCTCTACTGGCAGTTCTTTTTCCGACGATATTGAATTCATGATTACGTTTCTTGTATTCTCAAGCAGCCTGCTCTTTTTCTCAAAGTACCATGTGCTGAATTTTTCCCAGGTCAATGACGGGAACTCCGCAATCAGGTCAAAATAAAAACCCGTCATATTTTTATCCTTTGGAAGAGCTCCAAAACCCCTGAATTTCTCATCCGCAAATACCATATTAACAAAAGAATCTATGAAATCATATACATCGCGCTCATATTCAAAAGGAAATGTAACCTGATGAAATTTGTTATTGGGGTCATAGGCTATCTCCGAACCTTTATGCAGGAATTCAAGATGTTTTTTTCTCGCGCTCAAAACTGTTTTCCCCTGCATTTAAACGCCCCCCTTCCGCGAAAGAAACATCCCTTTCTTAATGCCCGCTTTTCCGGCTGAAAAAGCCGCCATCTCATAGGTATTGCCTGCGCGGGCGCACCAGGCCAGTTTAAAAGGCGCCATGGCCTCTTTTATGTAAACAACCCTCTCGCTTCTGTCGGTCATTACCACATCTATGGCAGTTGACATAAAAAAAGTGTGGATTGCCCCGCACCGCGGAAAAAACATCGCGTAACCCGGGGGTATTTTTCTTCTTCCCGTAAGGCCCTTTAT
>DSBP01000056.1 GCA_011049465.1 bacterium
ATTTTATACTCCTTCTACTATCTCAATTTTCTCGTCTTTTTTAATCTTAACGACGGCTTTTTTAAAACGCCTCGCGCCGGATATCGAACGGCCGAACCGTTTTGCCTTGCCCGGCAGCGTCACCGTATTTACCTTTTCAACATGAACTTTGAATATCGTCTCTACGGCCTGCCTTATCTCTTCTTTTGTGGCGCTCTTATCAACTTCAAAGCTGTAATAGTTTCCCGATTCCTTCATCAGGCTGCTCTTTTCGGTCAACAGCGGCCTTTTAATAACCTGATAAATATCCATCAGCCTATTCTCCTTATCATTTCTTCAACAGCCTTTTTAGTGGCCAGTATGTTGGCGTGAACGAGCAGGTCGTATACATTCACATCCTTCGCGTTAACCGTTGTAAACCCTCTTATGTTTCTCGACGCCTTTAAAAGCGGCGCCTCATTTTTATCCGTTATGAAAAGCAGCTTCACGCCTGCGAGGTTGAGTTTCTTAAGCGAGCTCACAACCTCTTTTGTCTTTGGCTCAGGAACTTTAAATTCATCGATTATAACCATCCCGTTTTTCTTTATCTTGCCGGCCAGGACAGCCTGAAGCGCCCTTTTCTTTGAGTCCCTGTTCATCTTAATCCTCGACTTAAGCGGCCTTGGCCCGAAAGTCACTCCGCCGCCCTTCCATATCGGCGACCTGGTTGACCCGTGCCTTGCCTGGCCCGTGCCTTTTTGTTTCCACGGCTTCTTGCCGCCGCCCCTTACCTCGGCCCTTGTAAGCGTGTTCGAGGAGCCCGTGTGCCTGTTTTGCTGCAAAGCAAGCAGCACATCGTGAATAAGGTCGTCCTTCACCTTTACGTCAAGCAGCTTGTCGTCTATCTCAAGCTCTGTTGTCTTTTTATTTTCAGCGTCAATAACATCAAGTTTCATTTCTTGTCTCCTTTATTTCCCTTCTTTTTAATGCTCCTTGTTATTTCAATGACCGCGTTTTTTCCTCCCGGGACCGCGCCGCGGATAAGGACAAAACCATTTTCTTCGTCAACTTTTTCAACCTTAAGGTTCTGGACTATAACCCTGTCATTGCCCATTACTCCGGCCATTTTCATATTCTTAAATACCCTTGCCGGATATGTGCTTGAGCCGATGGAGCCAGGCGCCCTGTGCGACATGGAGCCGTGTGTTGATACTCCGCCGCTGAAATTGTGCCTCTTCATTACGCCCTGCGTCCCCTTTCCCTTGCTTATGCCCATGACATCAATAAAATCACCGTCTTTTATCAATCCCGCCGGCTTGTAACTGCCGCCAACATCATATTTTGCCGTATCTTCTTTTGACAGCTTTATTTCCTTTAACATCTTTTTCAGGGGGATATTCAGCCCCTTTTTATCGTTCTTGAACTTTCCTTTCAACGGCTTCGTCATGTTCTTTGGCTTTTTCTCGTCAAAGAACCCGACGCATATCGCGTCATAACCCTCTTTTTCCGAGGCCTTTTTTTCAACAACAACACCGTCTTCAAGCGCGATAATGGTAACAGGCACAACCTCGCCGCCTGAATTAAAAACCTGCGTCATCCCGACTTTTTTTCCTATCAATTTAAGTTCCAATTTAACGCCTCCGTTTACAGCTTAATCTCGACATCTATGCCCGCGGGCAGGTCGAGGTTTTTAAGCTTCTCGACCGTGTCGTTGTTCGGTTCCAGTATGTCAATAAGCCTTTTGTGTATTCTCATCTCAAACTGTTCCCTTGACTTCTTGTCCACATGCACCGACCTTTGTATCGTATACTTGTGAAATTTCGTAGGAAGCGGTATGGGCCCCGCCACTCTTGCCCCTGTCTCTTTTACCTTTTTTATTATATCGGTAACAGACTTATCGAGCAGTTTGTGGTCATAGGCTTTCAGCCTTATCCTGATCTTCTGTGTGTCTAACTGCATATGTTTCTCCCTTCGTAGTTATCTGGCCATGCTTCCATAATTACTCTATTATTTCCGTGACAACACCCGCGCCGACCGTCCTGCCGCCCTCACGGATGGCAAAACGCACCTCTTTTTCCATCGCTATCGGCATTATCAGCTCAACTTCCATCGTTATGTTGTCTCCCGGCATTATCATCTCCACTCCTGCGGGCATCTTTATCGACCCGGTTACGTCCGTTGTCCTGAAATAAAACTGCGGCCTGTAATTGTTGAAGAACGGCGTGTGCCTTCCTCCCTCTTCTTTCGTCAGCACGTACACCTGCCCTTTAAACTTCTTGTGCGGCTTTATCGAGCCCGGCTTCGCTACCACCTGCCCCCTCTCCACAGCTTCCTTATCTATTCCCCTCAGCAGCAGCCCGACGTTGTCTCCGGCCTGCCCCTCGTCAAGCAGTTTCCTGAACATCTCCACTCCCGTCACAACAGTCTTCTGCGTGTCCTTTAACCCCACTATCTCCACTTCCTCGTTTACCTTTACTTTTCCCCTCTCTATCCTTCCCGTTACCACCGTGCCTCTTCCGGTTATTGAGAATACATCCTCTACCGCCAGAATAAACGGCTTGTCTATGTCCCTCTTCGGGTCGGGTATGTAGCTGTCAAGCGCCTCCATAAGCTCCACTATCGGCTTTCCAGCTTCTCCGCCGGGGTCCTGTATCGCTTTCAGCGCCGAGCCCCTTATTACGGGCGTCTTGTCTCCGGGAAATTCATACTTTTTCAATAGGTCCCTTACCTCTTCTTCCACAAGGTCCACCATCTCAGGGTCCTCCACTACGTCCACCTTGTTTAAGAATACCACTATATACGGCACTCCCACCTGCCTCGCCAGCAGGATGTGCTCCCTTG
>DSBP01000097.1 GCA_011049465.1 bacterium
GGGGCAAGGGTTGTTTTGTAATCGTATTAACCTGCAAGTTGAAAATTCCAAACATTATTTATTTTTACACGAGAAAAAATGTGAGATCAATCACGTTTAACAAAGTTAAATTTACCGTGATTTAAGGGAACATAATTGCGGGGAAAATGTCTAAAATATTAGTTGCTTAGCTCATTGAAATGAATGAAACAGGGTGTAAACAGGGAAAAAACTCAGTTTTTAAGCGTTTTAACGATACAAGTCGAAAGCGAAGAAATTTAATTGATTTAAGCCGGTATAAAGTATATACTTATAATACAGAAAGGTGAACCGGAATGGATGAGCGGACGGGGTTCAAAAATGGTTTCTTACAAGAGTGGCTTGTGTGTTTTGGCACGCTGAACCGTATTGCGGTATTTATAATCGCGCTGATGGTTGTGCCATTTGTAAATTCATTTTCGTGTACGCCCTCATCCGCTGTATTGTGCGCTGCTGTTGATGACCATGCGTGGATATATATAAACGGGATTTTTGTTGATGAGTTTCCTTATGTAAACTGGGATGCTGCGGGTGAGCCGCGATGTGTAAATCTGTCTCCCGCGCAGCTCTCTTCGTTGAGCACTACGGATAATGTGATAGCCGTAAGAAATCTTAACACCAACTGCTGTGAGATATGGGCATCATGGTCTCTTGATATAACATGCACAAGCGGAGATCACGTTTATGTCTCGAGCGGCGATGGAACAGGTGTTTCAATGTATCACGACCAGTCAGGATGCCCCATAACCACAAACCTGCCTCTTGTCGGCGGCAGAAATTGGTATGACCCGCTTTATGTTGAAGGGTCGTCAGGATTGTCCTGGGTGGCTCCTTCTATTGTTACCGGCCAAAAGTGGGGCAAACGAATCTGGAATCCTGCCACCGGCTCGCTTCTTCCGGCTCTTGGTTACAGTTCTACCAGCACGGCAGGCACGGATGACTGCAAACAGCTCTTTTTCAGGCAGTCTTTTGACCTGACACCCGAACCCACGCCTGCGCCGCCGAATTTTACGATTCAAAAGTCAGTCAATCAGAATATTGTAACAGGGCCCGGCACAGTAACGTTTACTCTCCGGGTGTGCAACACGGGCGGCGGCACATTCGGCAATCCTGTGGATATACTTGATAACTGGACAGACTCGCGCTGGCAGTATCAGGGGCCGTGGGGTTCCATATACGACTCAATTTTAGGTGAGATAACACAGACAAACAGCGGCACAAACGCGTCCTGGCAGTTTAAGGATGGGTTTCCGGCAAACACCTGTTATGATTTGTGGTTCCGGTTGATTACATGGGACAACTTTACATCGTGCAGTACCTGGTATAATAACTCGCAGGTTAATTATCTTGGAACGCCGGTTGCCTATTCAACGGTTACGATGCGCTGCCCGACTCCGTCGGTTACAAGGACAAGGACTCCTACAAGAACGCCCACAAGGACCTGGACGCCTGCGCCTTCTACTCCGACGTTCACAAGAACCCCTACGCGAACGAGGACACCTACGCCAAGCCCGACGCCGCCTTCCATACAGATAGAACTTACAAAGACAATAGACAAGACTGTTGTTATGCTTGGTGAGCAGATAGAGTATTGCATAAACTGGCGCAACAACAGCGGCGGCCCCGCGTCATTTACCATATGGGACACGCTTCCGGCTGTTACTGATTTTGTGAGCTGCACAAACAGCTGCTCGCAGGTGACAGTAGGGCCGGACAGGATGGTAGTGTGGAATTTTGTCAGCGTCGCCAATGGCGCGACAGGGACAGTCTGTTTTACGGTTCAGGTTAACAGGCTGCCATGGATACCCGAGTTTCCGGGCGGAGGGTATTCTGTAATGGCTTCATTGTCGAGAAACAGCCTGGCAGCGCATGTTCCGGAGTATCTTGACTCCGGGAGGGGAGGGCTGTCGCCATGAGTGTTTTCCGGCGTTCGTTTGATGTTCTTTCTGAACGCCGGAATGGAAGGCGGGGGTTAAAGCGTTTAAATTATATTTCAATTATTGCGTCCCTGATACTGATAAATTATGTAAATTTGTTTGGTGTGTCTGACATACGCAACCTTCAGACAACAGCTCCTGTTGTTTTTCCCGGGCAAAATGTAACAGTAACATTTGAATTCATGGGTACTAATTCCGGATGCGTTACGGCTTATTTCGGCGCGCTTTCCAATCAGTGCCTGATAAGAAATGCCGGGTCAGCAGGGCAGGTATTTCTCATAGGGGAGAGCGGTATTAACGTCAGTCATGCGCAGATAAACGGCGGCAGGCAGGTGGGGCCCAATGGCAACAGCACGTGGAGGCCGTCGAGCGACCTTGACGCAAGCATCTATATGACAGTGCCTGCAGGCTGGGCTGACGGGACTTATTACGCAATTATAGGGGTAAGAGACTGCAATATCTACGCCAATCCTTCACCCAACCAGGAAGCTCAGATGTGTGTGGCTTTCACAGTTTCGTCAGGAACCCTTACATTTACGCCAACGCGGACAAGGACCCCGACTCCTTCAATAACGCCTACAGGCGTTCAGAATGTGGCGGACTGGAATTTTGGCAGGTCAAACGCAGTCGCGTTTATAGTGATTACGGCGACGCCTACGCCGACTTTTACTCCCACTTATACAGCGACGCCCAGCGCGACACCCACAGCGACGCCTACGTCAACGCCGACAAGCACGCCTACATATACGTTCACGATGAGCCCGACGCCCACATATACGTCAACGCCGACAGCGACACCCACGTCAACGCCGACGTCAACGCCGACAGATACACCGACA
>DSBP01000048.1 GCA_011049465.1 bacterium
CCTTTATGTAATGGCTCGTGACGGGTATATAAACTCTGTCCCTGCCGGCCACTTTAAATACAACCCCATATCCCACTACGAGGCAGCCCGTTATATAGTGGAAGCGGCCTCAACCTATGCGGCGCAGAAAAAGGGAACCGTCGCGGCTAAAAAGCCGGTTGACACAGATGCTCTCAAAAAGTATTACGAAATTTACAGGAAACGGGCATTTGAGATTTACGATAAGACACTTGAGATGAGAAATCAGCTTAAGGAAATAGAAGCCGCGCTTGAGGGGCCGGGCGTGCAGGAATTCACTGCAGCTCTTGAAACCGCCGAGCAGGAGATGTTTGACATAGAGGCGGAATACAAGCTTACGACATTCAGGGGCGTCCCTCCCTTTAAAGTAATGGGAATGCTCATGGCGCGCTGGCAGGACATCGAGCTCTTCGGGCTCGGGGCAGTGCCGCCCATGCACCACACATCCCTTGGCGGTACAATGATGCAGTTATGGACAGAAGGTGTAATAACCGAAGCCATAAGTTTCAAGCTCAACCTTACATTTGAAAGGCCGGCCAATGAAGCGGAAAAAAATGAGATGTCAAAGGTGGTGCCGATTACGCTTCCCGAATACTGGGGCACGGGCCAGCGGTTCCTTGACAAATACACAATCAACCTTGATATATACGGATGGAGGCTCTCCACTGGTTTTTTCTGGGAGGACATCACGCCGTTTATAGCAAAGCAGATATTATCCGAGAGGCCGGTGCTGTTTGACCGCGACGTTTACGCCCTTGAGGAGACCTCCCGCGGCCATTTTGACAACGCGTTCCTCCACTCATTCACAAAGCGCGGTGATATATGGTCAAAGCACGGCTGGATGGGTGTGGGGCTTTATAACATGAACCTCTTCGGCTCAAGGATGAAGGTTATGGCTGGCAAGGCTGAGAAGTTCAACGAGTTTTACGACAAACTTTTTCTGTATGAGTACGCGGGAAGATGGACATATCCCTTTATGATAGAGGGGATAATCAACGACGCGGAAGTATCCGCGAATTTTTTCAATACTTCCAACGAACTGTCGGAGATAGATACCATCTACCTTACGGATCCAAATGTGGGCGATGTCTCTAATTTTCCGGCTGAGGCGCATGGCAATATCCAGTCAGCCACAATCGCGGGCGGAGACATAAAGATAGGCCTTTTTAATTTCGTCAACCTGCAGGGTGAATACGCCCGGTCAATATACAACGCGCGGGCGCCAAAGCCGTATACCGGCTATACAGACGGCATACCTCCCTCATACACGCAGGAGGGCGCGGCACTATACGGATCGCTCGGCCTTGATTTGAATCCCGTTAAACTGGAGATTAAATACACGAAGATTGACCCGGATTATGTGGCGACAGCAGCCGCCGTTCTTGACACATCTTATGTTGCCTCGTACACGCCGACAATAGAGATAAAGCACAACACCTACGCGGGCGACCCTACGATGCTCTGGAACAATATGAACAGAATAAACCTCTTCTCAAACATAACAATACCGCACGGTTTTATACTCTTAAACTACGGCCATTCCCAGCAGATAAAACCCACGGGCAAAGAGCTTTATCTTGAGCACTTCCTCTTCGGCAACAGGATGAACGGAGCGGTCTGGTGGCACAGGTTTTTCAGCAACTATGGATTTCCGGTATCCCCGAGGGACGACGCTTATACAACATATAATTCAAGATACCCGGGCGGCGAGCACAGGATAATAACCAAAAGCTGGCTCACAAACCAGGAGCGGATAATATCAAATTATGAAGGGATTGAGGAGACGGTTAAGTACTATAACAACGCCTCGATAGAGCTTCGCTACGCGTTGAGCAAGCTTATCGGAATGAACAATCTGTGGTATATACAGGGTTATGCTGAGCTGACAACCCTTTATAACCAGAGGGAGTTGATGGTCACTTACGCGCCGAACCAGCTTTTGAGCCAGAATCTGATGGGCGCGTTTATGGTTTACGGCCTCACAAGAAAGATAAACATAATGGCGTCATTCGGAGTGGAACGCTGGGCAACCGAAAAATGCGACTACCCGCTTGAGCATATAGACAATGAGTTTGGCGTCGGGTTTGATTATGATTTCGCGCCGAGGACAGCCCTCTTTTTAAGGGCGAAAAAGATAATACACAAAGACGTGCACATGCCTGACAACAGTTTTGACGGCTGGCACCTGTTCATGGAACTTAAAAACTTCTTCTGATATGGAGGTATTGTAGATGCTGAAGAAATTAGCAATTGTTGCCGCTGTTCTGGTTCTGCCGGCGCTTGTTATTGCCGGAGGAGAGATAGGAAAGGACCACTGGACCTATAAGGACATAAAATCCCTGATTGATGAGGGCGTTATCACAAAACCCCTTGTCTCTGAGACGCTGACAAGGGGAGAGGTTGTCGAGTACATAAACAACGGCGTCCACAATGTGCTCTACGCGCAAAAAGACGACCTGCCTTCAGGCGGGAACCTCAACGCACAGATAGACAAGCTCTACAACCTTGTCAAAGCCTATATGACTGACATGGCAAGGACAGAGAAAAAGCTTGATGACATTCTTGAGACAATCGGCGATTTGCGCGTTAAAAAGGCAGAGGTTGAAAAGAAGCAGGACAGGCTGCTTAACCTCATGGGAATGCGCATAAACGGCGAGTCAAGCGCGTATATGACAGACGTGCTGTTATTCGGGGAACCGTTGCCGCACGCCATGAGGTACAGACCGATTACGCAGTATATTGACCTTATGTTCTCCCTCAACG
>DSBP01000049.1 GCA_011049465.1 bacterium
CATCCGTTATAAACGCGGTCCTGTCCTCAAGTACGCGCTCGTCAGCGGTCTGGACGTGAGTGTGGCTTCCGATTACAGCTGATGCTTTTCCGTCAAGAAAAAAGCCGAGTGCCTGTTTTTCCGATGTTGCTTCAGCGTGAAAATCAACAATGATGTTTTTGGTCGCGGCTGATATCTCGGATATTACGGATTCCGCCCGCCTGAAGGGGCAGTCGGCAGGGGACATAAAAATCCTGCCGATAAGGTTAACGACGCCTATTTTATGGTTTGTGTTGTTTTTCTGAAAATCGTATATGCCGAAGCCGCGGCCCGGCGCGTCAGGCGGAAAATTAGCGGGGCGCAGAAGGTTTTTCTCCGCGTCGATAAAACCAAGCGTTTCCTTCTTGTCCCAGACATGGTTGCCTGTGGTGACGACATCCACGCCCGCGGACAAAAGGTCGAGAAATTTTTCCTTTGTAATCCCGAACCCGCCGGCCGAGTTCTCTCCGTTGGCGATTACAAAGTCAACCTCTTTTTCTTTTTTGAGCAAAGGGAGCAGCGCTTTAAGCGCCTGCCTTCCCGGCTTTCCGTTTACGTCGCCGACAAACAGTACATTAATCATAAAAACCTCTTTAAAGGTTTATTTTGCGTATTCAACGGCCCTGACTTCGCGTATTACCGTAACCTTTATCTGGCCCGGGTATTCAAGTTCCTGCTCAATCCTTTTGGCTATTTCCTTGGAGAGGGAAAAGGCCCTTAAGTCGTCAATGTTTTCATGTTCAACAACGACTCTTATCTCGCGGCCGGCCTGTATCGCGTATGTCTTTGAAACGCCGGGAAAATCAGAGGCGATTTTTTCAAGGTTCTCAAGGCGCTTTACGTAGTTTTCCAGGGATTCTTTTCTTGCGCCCGGCCTTGCGGCTGATATGCTGTCCGCCGCCTGAACAAGCATTGATTCTATATATTTCGGCTCCTCGTCGCCGTGATGGGAGGCAATCGCGTTTATCACCTTGTCGTGTTCGTTATACTTCTTCGCGACTTCAATGCCAAGCTGTATATGGGAGCCTTCCTGCTCATGGTCTATTGCCTTTCCGATATCGTGCAGAAGCGCGGCCCGTTTTGCCATGACAGGGTCAATTTTAAGCTCGGATGCCAGGATTGATGTTATGTAAGCCATTTCAATCGAATGCTGCAGCACATTCTGGCCATAGCTTGTCCTGTAGTGGAGTTTTCCCAGAAGTTTTACAAGCTCGGGATGGAGGCTCGCGATTCCCACGTCCATGCAGGCCTGTTCTCCGATTTCTTTCAGCCTGATTTCCATCTCCTGTTTTGTTTTCTCCACAACTTCTTCGATTCTGCCGGGATGTATCCTGCCGTCGGTAATAAGTTTTTCAAGGGCGAGCTTGGCAATCTGCCGCCTTACAGGGTCAAAGGCGGATATTGTGACCGCTTCAGGCGTGTCGTCTATGATAAAGTCAACGCCTGTCATTGTCTCGAGGGTCTTGATATTTCTTCCCTCGCGTCCGATTATCCTGCCCTTCATCTCCTCGTTCGGCAGGGGGACAACGGATACGCTTATTTCCGAAGTGTGGTCCGCGGCCACCCTCTGAATTGCCGTTGTTATGAGCTCCCGCGCTCTTTTCTCCGCGGTCTCTTTTGTCTCTTCCTCGAGCCTTTTCAGCGTTACAAGGGACGCCTGCCTGGCATCCTCTGTAATTGAGCTGATCAGCTCGTTCTTTGCTGATTCCGCTGAGAGACCCGAGATTGATTCGAGCTTGGAGCGCTGTTCGGATACAAGTTTAGCCAGCTCCTCTTCCTGTTTTTTCAGCTTGGAAAATTTTTCGCTTAATTCGTTGTTTTTCGCTGAAAGTTCCTTTTCTTTCTTGTCAAAGGATTCCACACGCTTATCAATGGTCTCCTCACGCTGCCTCAGCCTGTTTTCGAGGTTCTGGAGGTCGCGCCTCTCTTCCTTTGTTTTTGCCTCAAATTCCGCAATCTCTTTCAGGTTTCTGTCCTTTGCCTCAAGCTCAGCCTCTTTTACAAGTGTGGCAGCCTCTTTTTTTGCTGTTTCCATGAGCTGTGCCGCGTATGTTCTGGCGCTTGAAATCTGGCTCTCCGCGAAAATCTTTCTTACAATAAAACCTATTGCCCCGCCCGCGAGAAGGGACAATATTACCGAAATAATTATAGCTGCAGTCATGACTAAAACCTCCTAAAATAGTTTAAACGCAATCAGTAAGAGGGGGAAAAAGGAAGGGTAAAAAAAATTATACAGAGAATCGGGTTTTTGTTATAAAACAGGTGAAAAACCGGGATTCCCATAAAAAAACCGCCCTTAAATACCGCGGTATTGATTGTATAATATATTTTACCAACATCTGATTTTTTCTCCGCTCTACTTTTATTTTTCTTAATTCCCCGCGGCAGCCGTGTGAGGCCACATTTTGGTCCCTTTATAAACAAGTGGGCGCCGCTGCCGGGCATCAGGCTTCCTCCTTTTTAAAGGGAGGCGTGCACACCGCCCGGGGTTATGGCTCCCCGTTTTAAGGTGTTGGGCCAAAATACAAGCCCCTTCACGAGCAGCGCAGGGTTTATTCGTCTGTGCTTTGTTATTAAGAACCTTATCTGATAAAATATTAGCACTAAAAAAGGCGCAAGTCAATATTAAACTTGGCTCAAAAGTAACCCGTTAGTTACGCCGGGTTTTCTGTCACTTTTTCGAGGTAATCTGAAAAAGCGCGTGAAATATATTAATGCCCATATTAACAGACAGTCTTTCCAGCACATCCTGGAATACAGCCG
>DSBP01000182.1 GCA_011049465.1 bacterium
CAGGCTCGGGACAGGCTCGGACGAGAGATACAACTACTACCAGTATAATCAGCAGATGGATGAGATACCGGCGGACGGGCAGTGGCACACTGTTGAGTTCCGGCTTGACGGCTCGGACAAAAAAAGAAGCCCCGAAAAAGACCTGCCGAGCTTAAGGCGCGTGCAGTACATTACGCTTGGGTTTATTAACCCCAACAGCATTGAGACGGATGATACGGTTTATATAAACAACATAAGGATTACGGACCCTGAGGCTAAAAGGGGAGGCGCACGGTACGCCAATTCCGCGCTTAACCTTGGCGGCGGCATGATAACAGCATCACACACTTATGAGGACAGGGATTCCGATTTTAACACGATGGCCGATGTGGGCAGGGCGCAGCTCAGGCAGCACATTACAATGAACTCGTTCCAGCTGAATTTTCCCCTTCCGTTGTTTGTGACAACAATACCCATGTCAAATGTCATCTCGAGAACAAGGGCGTATACTGAGGACAAGTACCGCGATGACCCCTCATATACCAACAATTTTACGATACCGGATACGGAGACGGAAAATTACACCAATTATTTTACGCTCAGCGGAATACCCAACGTCTCATTCTCGAACAACACAAGCTACAATATCAACAACTACGAATATTTCGGAGTATATCGGTACCAGAGCAACAGGCTGGAGAAGTTTACGGTAAGCCCTGTCATAAGGTGGACCGCGCCGTCAAAACTTTTTTCGATTCCGCTGGGAAACAATGTTTTTGACGCTTCCGCCAAGATCGAGAACCGGAAGACCTCCTATTATGAGGATGTAACCGTGACTGCCGGGTATTATGATACCTGGAGCTTAAACCTTTTGCAGTCGTATAAGTGGACGGGCGGGTTTAACCTCTGGATATTCAACCTGACCCCTTCGTATGAATACAGGCTGACCGAGGAAAAGGGAAATATGTCGATGCAGTTTGACCACTATGCGGATGTGCTTGACAACAGGAACTACATTGACAGGATGCTGGTTTTAAGGCGCGAGATTACGCCCCGCATGACAATTGCGCTTCCGAACGCATGGATATTCTCGCCGAGGCTCAACTACTCCAATGCTTATGTTATTGACTACACTCAGTCCACGATGAATGTAGCGGGGCGGATGGATTTTACCACGGGAATAGCTTTAAGCAGACTGCTTTCGTTCATGCCGGACATAAGCTCATATACACTCTCAATTGACAATACTCAAAGGTATGACAACAGGTATTATTCGGACACCTATGACAGGTTCCATTCGCTTGATTTTGACAAGCAGTGGAACATTTTCCTCTGGCAGCTTGCCCGCTCGGTAAATGATCCGGAAGAATGCCCTGTGACGGTATTTGAGTCGCTTTCAATGAGCGGCACGCTGTCGGTCACGCACAGCTTGAGGCTTGCGGACATAAATTTAGGCGGTTTTTTTGGGTTTACGCCGTCAGCAAGTTATACGACCGGAAGGACATCAAGTTTCAGGACTGTCTCGTCCCTCAGGGAAGCGTGGAACCTTTATGTCAACGCCATACGCATCATGAAGATAACACTGCCTCTGCTTGACTGGCTGGTGAAAGAGCAGACACTGACAGGGGACTATACTTTCAGGAAAGAGACCGACAGGAACCCGTCTGTCACGACCGAGATAATGAGGGAGAATATTTCACACAGCGCCTATATGATGCTGCCCTATTCGGCAGGCGCCGACCTGACAGGGAACATAAGGGTAAGCGGCACCATGAATAACAATAAATCCGGGCTGGTTGAGACGTGGAGAAATACCCTCATGCCGTCACTGACATTAAACTATGTATTTAAGTCAATCGCGCCCATAACATTTCCGGACTGGATACCATGGGCGGGAGGAAGGGTGCTGAGGCTCGAACAAAACCTGAATGTGGGAGCCATGGTATCCGCCAATTTTATAAAAGGCGGAGGGACAGGCGATAATTTTTTAAGCAGGGCGGATGTAACGGACTGGACGATGACCTTAAATGCCGGGTATAATATACTTCAGAACCTGAAGATTAATGTTAATACCTCATTCCTGATAAGTTCCGACCATGTGGATGACACCAGAAGTTATAAACAGCTCACGTTTGGCGCGGGCGCGGAATTTGAGTTCTAAAAGGCGCGAAGGCCCGGCGGAGTGCGGGTGAAATTTTTAAGGAGGCAGTGATGAAAAAGGTCTTAACCGCGGTTTTGATTGTTCTCTCAATGGCCGCCCGGATAAGCGCGTCCGTGGGCGTGCCGGGTAATTTCACGATTACACATACAGGCAGCGGCAATCTTTTGCTCAGGTGGGCGGATTCCGTATCAAATACCCCGGTTATGCATTATACAATATTCAGGTCAACGCTTCCAAATGTGAGCGATGTCAATTATTCGTTTGTGACGAATACAGCCGGTTCCCAGGCTTTTATTGCGGATGCGGTGCCCAATACACATCAGCCGTTTTATTACGCGGTGAGGGCAGAGGACGAGGCCGAAAATAAGAGCGGTTTAAGCGTCATAAAGAAATCATATCCCTTTCCCCCGGGATGGGTTGATATCGAGAGCCTGAACTCAAAGGCTTTTCTGCGCTGGGAAGCGGGGTATGACAGCGAAATTACTCAGTATAATATTTACAGGGCCGCGGCTGAAGAGGGGCCGTATACGGACGTATCATTTTTGTCCGCGGATCAGTATCTTGACACGGCTCTTTTAAACGGTGTTGTATATTATTACAGGATAGCCG
>DSBP01000111.1 GCA_011049465.1 bacterium
CCCCCATGGAGGGCGACATACAAAACTTCAGAATAAGCAATTCCGCCGCATGGTCGCCTGACTCTCTGTATGTTTATTACGCGAGAAATAAAAATATCTGGAAAATGACCCGCGACGGTTTTAACCAGGAAGCGGTAACAGACACACATGACTCCATGTCCCCTGCCCTTTCAAAAAACAACAAACTGGCATTTGTAAAAATAGAACGGAACGGATCCCATAATATTTACACGCGAGACCTGCACAGCGAGAACACGGAAAAACTGACTTCTTACACGGACAAACAGGCGGGGTCGCCGGTGTTTTCCCCTGACGGAACCAAACTTCTTTTTACTGTAAGCGACGCTGAAAATACCGACCTATATTTAATGGATCTCGCTTCGCGAAAACAGGAACAGCTTACCTTTGACGGAAAGAGCCACTCTCCGTCTTATTCCTATCAGGGCGACAGAATTATTTTTTCCAGCTTTATCATTGACAGGTACCAGCCCGAACTTTTTACAATGAGAACGGACCGTTCAGAAAGGTCCAAGCTGACATCTGACGGCGGCGTCTCTCCAAGATGGTATTTCAGGATTCTTGACGCGCCGCTTCCGACCCCGGTGGTGGACGCGCCGAGGCCGGTTGAAGAAGCGCTGGCTCAAAGGGAGCTTCCAGAAGAATATACTGCGCCGCAGGAAGCTCCGGCTGAGGCTTTTCCGGCTCCAATAACAGCCGCTGTTCCGTACACAGGCGATGACCTCTCAATAAAAATCATAAAAGACGGCAACAGGCTGATTTTCTACCCTGTTATACACTTTGCTTCCGGTTACGCAAATATCAGGCCGGAATTTTACCCGATAATAGACGATATGATGAAAACCTCCGCGAAATTCACCTCTCCGATAGTCATACTCGGCCATACGGATAACGTTCCCATAAACACAAGGCAATATCCCGATAATACGGTGCTTTCAGCCGCAAGAGCCGAAGCAGTCAAAAACTATCTGGTTAATAACCACAGAATTCCGGCTTCACGCATACAGACAGAGGCTCACGGAGAGTCAAAGCCTATCGTGCCGAATGACACTCCGGAAAACAGGTACAAAAACCGCAGGGCAGAGATACAGATACTAATAGTCCCTGCTGAAGATGCTCTGGCGCAGGAACTCACGGCGCCGCCCGCGCCTGTGCCTGCTGTGCCTGCCCCGGACGTTGAGGCTGTCCCCGCTCCCGTTGAAGAGCAAGAAACCGCTCCTGTCCCGACACCAACACCAAAACCAAAAAACTTTTTCCAGCGGCTGCTTTCATCCAAAAAGAAACAATCAGCCGGCTGGTAATTTTACCGTTAACCCCTGACTATGCGTAAAATTATACATATTGACATGGACGCGTTTTACGCCTCTGTCGAGCAGCGCGACAACCCCTCCTATAAGGGAAAACCTGTGATTGTGGGCAATTCCCCTGAAGAGCGCGGCGTTGTATGCGCAGCCTCCTACGAGGCAAGAAAATTCGGGGTTCACTCGGCAATGCCGTCCGCAACGGCAAAACGGCTCTGCCCGCAGGGCATATTTGTCAGGCCCCGTTTTCCGGCATACGAAGAGGCTTCAGGCGGGATACACGCGGTTTTCCGCGAATATACGGAAGCTATAGAGCCTTTATCCCTTGATGAAGCATTTCTTGATGTCACAGAGAACAAAAAAAACATCCCCTTTGCCTCAAAAATCGCGTCAGAAATACGCGCTCTCATTTATGAACGCATAAAACTTACGGCATCAGCCGGCGTATCATACAATAAATTTCTGGCAAAAACCGCCTCTGACATCAACAAACCGAACGGACAGTTTGTGATAAGGCCGGAAGAAGCCGCGGAATTCTTGAAAAAACTGCCCGTTGCCGGTTTTTACGGCGTGGGAAAAGCCACTGAAAAAATCCTCCACGCGAATAATATCAGGACAGGCGCTGATATTCTGCCCCTGTCAAAAGCGGAGCTTGAACGAATTCTGGGCAGGTTTGGCGGGACCCTCTATGAAATGTCGCGCGGCATTGATGACAGGCCCGTTGTCACGCACTGGGAAAGAAAACAGTTTGGAAGGGAGATTACTTTTCCGTCCGACATAGAAAGCCTTGATGAGCTGACAAGCGCGTTAATGTCAATCGCTTCCGATATAACCGGATATCTTAAGGAGTCCTCAAAACAAGCGAAGACAATCACGCTCAAGGTCAAGTACGCTGATTTCACCCAGATAACCCGCGCCGCCTCCCTTAAGCAGCGCACTGATGAATTTACCGCAATTTTTAAGACAGCAAAAACCCTTCTTGAGGAGAAGACAAAAGCCGGCCGCGTCAAAATCAGGCTTTTGGGAATCGCGGCTTCAAATTTTAACGACACAGAAAAAGGAGAGACAAAAACACCCCCGCAGCAGCTTAATCTCGAATTGTAATTCTCATATTATAACTGTATAATATAAAAACGGCTTAAAAATACCGCCGCGCGCCGCGGCCGGCCTTGAGGGAATTATTGTGTTTACCGCAAAAGACAAAGAATCGCTGAGGCTTTTGGCTGTATTTCTGTTTTTAATTGCAGGCATTTATTTCTATAATTTTTACCTTCCTTTGATTACTGTGCTTGTTTCGGCCACAGCGGTTTTTTTTATTTTTTACTTTTTTATCAGACCCGGCGAAACTTGCGGCGACGCGCATGAAAAAATAATTTTACATTGCCTCCTTTTTCTGGGCGCGGCCTTTATAGCGCTGCGTTTTGTAAATC
>DSBP01000245.1 GCA_011049465.1 bacterium
CTATTACGGGCGGGTGTGTTCTGCAGGCTTGTAGATTCGAGACGGGGCGAGGAGTTGCTTATACCTGCCATAGGCATTAAATCAGGAAAATTTTCCACTGCCCGCCCCGTCCTGCGATGGTTGCACGTTACTCCAATACTTGTTTAGCGGCCTGCAAAAAACGGTTAGTTTATTTTTGCCGCCCACTTGCAAATTGCAAATTCCAAATTTAAATTGTCTTACCGGATTCACCCGCTAAGGCCAAAATACGCCGTCATAACCGTGGAATAATAAAAAAATATATTGACAAAACCTCAACATATCTATATATTTAGATATATAGATATGTTAGAAGGAGGAGCAATGGAAAACGAGAGGATTATGGCTGAGTTTTTCAAGGCGCTTTGCCATCCTCAGCGCATGCGGATTGTCGGCCTGCTTAAGGAAAAAAAGAGCTGTGTCTGCGATATTGCGGGGATGATAAGGCAGCCCCAGCCCCAAGTATCAAGGTCGCTTAATATACTTAAAAAAGCCGGAATAGTCGCGGGCGATAAAAAGGGAAAACGGGTGTGCTACAGGCTGAAAAGCCCCGGTATTACGGGCTTGATTAAAGCTGCTGAAAAGATTATTATGGCAGAGAGCAAAAATACATATGAGGCGTTTAACGGGCGTCTAAAAGGAGGCAAAACCAATGGAACAACTCATAGATAACGAGACAAAGCTGATGTTAAAGGCGATGTTTGACAGGCAGATGAAAGACGATGTGGAAGTAAAGGTTTATACGGCAGATGCGGCCGCGCCTGCCGGTACCGGGCAGGTTGACACCGGCGAATACACGCGCAAGCTTGTGGAAGAACTCGCTGCCATAGAACCGCGCATAAAGCCTCTTTTTTTAAAGGCAGGCGATAAATCCGCTGTTGAGGCGGGCGTTAAGACTTCGCCTACAATATTCATAGGATATGACAAAGGGTACAGGATAATTTATAACGGCGCGCCCCTTGGTTATGAGGCAACGGGATTCATCGAGACGATAGCCATTGTATCTTCGGGGGAGAGCGGGCTTGTTAAAGAACTTGAAGATGTGGCTGCGCAGGTAAAGCCCGGGACGAGGGTCCAGGTTATTGTCACGCCGTCATGCCCTTACTGCGTGAAGGCGGTAGTCCTGGCAAACAGGGTTGGTGTGGCATCAAAAGGCAGGGTCATATCAGAGTGCGTTGAGGCTGAGGAAAACAGGGCGCTTGCGGCTGAGTACAACATTTCTTCGGTTCCGACCCAGATAATAAACCGTGATATCGCTTCCGCGGTTGCCGGCGCCCAGCATGAGCGCGCGTTTGTCCGGAACATTTTAAAATACGGCAATCCGGCTGCGTATGAAACCCTGATAAAAAATGAGGAGGCGGCAAAGGCCGAGGCGGAAAGGCTTGTTGACAATCCTTCAAAACCGGCTGTTTTGACCGACAAGTCGTTTGATGAGGCGCTTAAAAAATACAGCCTGCTTATCGTTGATTTCTGGGCAGAGTGGTGTGCTCCGTGCAGGATGCTCGCGCCCGTTATTGAAGAACTGGCCCTTGAAAAGCAAGGAGAAATGGTTTTCGGAAAAGTAAATACAGATGAAAACCGCCGTGTCTCCGAAAAATACAGGATAATGTCAATACCTTCGCTTATTGTATTCAAAAACGGTGAAGAAGCCGGACGGATAACAGGCGCCATGCCAAAGAACGAACTTCTGGCGGAAATAAAAAAATATATTTAGAGGGAGGCAGCGATGGATAAACCTTTTATCATTAACACGCCCGGATTAAACAGCGGGCCCGGTTCAAAAGAGTTTGACGTGATAATTATCGGAGGCGGGCCGGGCGGGCTATCTGCCGCTTTGTATATGTCGAGGGGAGGGATGAAAACAGCTGTGATTGAAAAACTCTCGCTCGGCGGGCAGATATTTCTTACCGCGGAGATTGAGAATTATCCCGGAATAGAGTTCATATCAGGGCCGGATCTTGTGCGCGTTATGGAAACGCAGGCTGAAAAACACGGGACAGAATTCATTTATGACGAGGTTGTATCAATAAAGGATGAGGGGCAGATAAAGGCGGTTGAGACAGCCTCCGGAGCGGTTTATAAGGCATCGGCGCTTATCGTGGCCACGGGCGCGGCATACAGGGAAATAGGGGTTCCGGGCGAGGCAAAGTTCAGGGGGAAAGGCGTATCCAACTGTGCGACATGTGACGGCGCTTTTTATAAGGGGAAGGAGGCAGCGGTTATAGGAGGCGGGGATACGGCTGTTGAGGAGGCGGGATATCTGACAAGATTCGCCTCAAGGGTCCATGTTATTCACAGGCGTGACAGGCTGCGAGCCGCGAAAACCATTCAGGACAAGGCATTCGCGAATGAGAAGATAAGTTTTATTCTTGATTCGGTTGTGACAGCGATATTCGGAGACAGGGGCGTTGAGGGAGTGAGGGTTAAAAATGTAAAGACAGGGAAAGAGTCGGAAATCAGAGTTGACGGAGTATTTATCTATGTGGGGCTGGTTCCATTGACCGGTTTTCTTAAGGGTTATATTGACCTTGATGAGCAGGGTTATGTAATAACCGATAACCTGACAGGGACATCAAAAGAGGGGGTATTTGCATGCGGCGACTGCATACAAAAGGATTTCAGACAGGCGATAACAGCGGCCTCTGACGGCGCCAACGCGGCAAACCGCGCGCAGCATTATATTGAGAGGCTGAGAGGGATGGAGTATAAGTA
>DSBP01000128.1 GCA_011049465.1 bacterium
ATATATATTATATCACGCTTTTCGGACACGGCAAACTACAAAAAAGCCTCAAGTTTCAGGCCGGGCCGAGCTTCAGGTTTCAGGTTAATAAGTTCGGTTTCCGGCCCCAACTTTCAGCTTTAAGTTTTCAGTTTTTCTTTTCCATCTTTCAGTTTTCAACCTCCCCCTTACCATCTGCCTGACGCGCCGCCTCCAAATGAGCCGCCTCCTCCGAAGCCCCTTCTGCTTTTTCCTGAAGCAAGAAGTTTCAGGAGGAATATTAGCAGCAATCCTGCCGCGGCAAAAAAAACAAAACCCCATCCCTTTTTCCCGTTTTTAATCATGTTTAATCCCGCAAGCACGCACACAACTATCAGTACAGAGACTATTATATGCAGCCAATAAAACTCAAAAAAAGAGACCTCCCTCGTTATGCTGCTTATTACACCCCGGGTTCCCTCGTATACGCCCCTGCTCATATCCCCCCTCTTAAAATGCGGTATTATGTCGCGTTCTATCACCTTTGCCATCACCGCGTTATAGACATCGTCGTATCCCGCGCCAAGCTCAATCCTGAGTTTTCTGTCATTTACGGCGACCAGCATCAAAACGCCGTTATTTTTTTCTTTATGCCCAATGCCCCATGCGTTAAAAAGGCCCGTGGAGAACTTCTCGATATCCGCATCTGCCTGATAATCTTTTACCGAAGAGATCGCCACCACAGCCATCTCTACTCCTGTCTTTTTTTCAAACCCTGACAGCATTTCCCTAATTGTGTTCCTGTCCGCCTCATTGAGCATTGACGCGTAGTCATTGACATAATCGTCAACAGGCGCGGGATATCCTGCAAAGCCGGCGGTAACAAAACAGGCCAATACAAGCGCAACAGAAAAAAACGGGCTTTTGCGCCTCATTTCTCCTCCTCAAAGGAGACCGCATCAGGCAGTTCGTTTATGTCTTCCCTTTCAGCCGGAAAAAACTCACTCAGTTTTTCCGCCGCGAGGCTTATGCCGCCTGTCAGGCCAATGGCAAAATGGCCCTTCCTGAACTGTTCAAGCACTGCGTCCTTGACATTGTTCCAAAACCCCTCAGGCACCCTGGCATTTATTCCGTCATCGCCTATAATCGCGAACTTTCTGTCGTTTACAGAAAGGTAAAAAAGCACTCCGTTTTTGAGTTCTGTCCGCCTCATGCCGAGGATTTCAAAGGCAGCGCGGGCCTTTGCCTCCGGGTCCTTTCCTGCCTTCGACTCTATCCTCACTCTTATTTCCCCGGATGTCCTTTTCTCAGCGTCAACAATCGCCGAAACAACAGTCCCAATATCTTCTGCCTTTAGAAATTCCCTTATACCCGCCATCGTGTTTTATCACTTCCTTTTTTCAGATGCTGCCATCAACCTCTTTATCAAGCCGCTTAAAAAACGCCTCCATGAACACGTGCCTGCTTCGGGCCATCTTCTTCCCCTCCTTCGTGAGCATACACGCCTTCACATTCCTTAACTTAACAACATATTCCCTGTATGCCGTGTCTTCCGCAGTATATGGCTTTGTCCTTGAAATATTAATTCCCTTGTTGTGCAGTTTCGCGCCTGCCTCGCCGGCGAAAAGAAACGCCCTGCCGATTCCGACCGCGCCTATGGAGTCAAGCTTGTCCGCGTCAAATATTACTTTTGCCTCTTTTGTGACGGGCTTTATTCTGCCCCTGAACCTGTGTGCCGCGACGCAGTGCGCTATCATACCCGCCTCCACCGGCCCGAGCCCCGCCTTGACACAGATTTCAAAAGCCTTCTCAGCGCCAAGCCTGGCGTGGTCAATCCTGCCCGATGACTTATCCTCATCGCTTCGCGCTATGTCATGGAGTACTGCCGCGGTTTTCACCGTAAACAGGCTGGCTCCTTCCCGCCGCGCTATATGCTCTGCAAGTTTCAGCACCCGTTCAGTATGTTCCCATCCGTGCGAGCCGCGGGCTCCGGTGAACCTCTTTTTGGCCGCTGCCCTTATTTTTTTATAAATCCTCTCCCTGCCGTCCACGCCTTACCTTACCCTATCTCCGCCAGCTCAAGCTCAAACGTAAGGTCTTTTCCTGCCAGCGGGTGATTTGCGTCTATTGTAATTTTATCTTCATATATTTTTATGACTGACGCGGCCAGTATATTGCCCTGCGCGTCAGAGAGCTGAAGAACCTGCCCTATTTCAGGTTTAAAATCGGGAGGAAACTCGCTCTTCGGCACCTCAGCCATTGCTTCGGGCGCTATCGGCCCGTAAGCTTCGTCACACAGGATTGTTATGGTTTTTTTCTCCCCCTTTTCCATCCCGAGCACGCCTTTTTCAAAACCGGGTATCATCTGCCCCCCGCCGAGCGTGAATCCAAGGGGCTCTTTTCCCTCGGACGAATCAAATACCGATCCGTCAGAAAGCGTCCCCTTGTAATGAACCTTTACTTTGTCTCCGTTTTTCGCCGCCACTTCACACCTCCGGATTAATTTTTCTGATTATATCCAGTTTTTCCGCGCGTGTCATCCCTTTTATTTGCGCCTCGCGCCTCATTGCCGAATTCCTATCCCTCTTTTTCTCATAATAAACAACCCGTACCGGAAGCCGGGCGCGTGTATATTTCGCGCCTTTTCCCGAATTATGAGCGTAAAACCTCTTTCCAAGGCTGTTTGTCACGCCCGTATAAAGGCTTTTATCAGAACATTCGAGCACATAAACATACCATGCATTTCCCCCCGCCTCAATCC
>DSBP01000026.1 GCA_011049465.1 bacterium
TATATAGCTGAACATTTCTCCCTGTTTTTCTTCATTTCCGCGCATTCTTTATTTACCTCCATGTTAGTTTTTACTATTATACCACCATGAAAGTTGTTTTTATAAGAGTTTTTCAGCACCCTGTTAGACTTCATGTTAAAATAATAGCCGGGATACTTCATCTCCTCTTTTTCAAGAAAATTCTTAGCCACATCCTTTATTCCGTGATATGCCTTTGACCATAGCAGTTCAACAGGCCTGTTCCACGGCGGCAGGTGGCAGTCCCTGCAGGCTGCCCTCTTTTCCCCTTCAGGGACATTATAATGAACCGACTCCGTCCAGCTCGCGTGCGCCTGCTCCATTATGTGGCACGATGAGCAAAACTCAGGCGTGGATGTAAGTTCTACAGAAGCGTATATGGCGGCTATGCCGCTGAAAAAAATAAATACAGAGGCCACCGTAAATACAGCCGGATTCTTTTTATAAAGGGAAGCCGCAGTATCAGATGCCTGTTGCGCCGTCCTTTTTACTTTCTGTAATAAGCTCATCTCTCATTTCCTGCCATTTTTTAAATGCCTCTTCCTGAAATTTCAGGTTGTCCGGTTTGACTCCCTTTGTCCACCTGTGTTCGGGGGTATTGAGCAGCTTGTCCACGTAATCGCCAGCGCCGAGTTTTTTGGCAAGCGGCAGAAACTTCATGTAAAAGTGTTTTGCGATTTCATAAAACCCGTGCCACTGGACATAATCCGGGCTCATCATTGAAGCGCCGTGCCGCGCGCGCCTCCCCTCGTGGTGCCACAGTTCATAGTAAACCCACTCTATCTCCTCGTCAAAAGGAGTCTCTGTAAGCGCGCCGCGCTGCCTGAGCCTTTTCATTATTTCCGCGGCAGGTTTAGCGTACCGCTCATTATAAAGTTCAACGCTGTTGTCAAACTGTACATAAAAATTATCCACCCACTCCGATGCATGGCAGTTCAAGCAGGTTCTTTTCATGGCAGAGCGTTTTCTCTCCCAGTCTTCCTGTTTATACGATATCTCGGGCCTTAAGTTCCAGCTTATCCTGTCCCCCACATCATGAGTCCTTATTTCGTCTTTGGACCCTCCCATATGGCATGTCACGCAGTTGGGCGCCTGTGTATAATCCTTGCCGAGTATCCAGTCCTTTTTATCAAGGTTCATCTCATGAGCGTGTACGTAATAGTTTATTCCGTGTTTGGAAGCATCAAATATCTCTTTTTGGGGATGGTCGGGGCCCATGTGGCACTTGCCGCAGGACGCGGGCGACCGCGCGACCGAAAGCGCGAACCTGTGCCTCGAATGGCAGGCAGCGCAGGTTCCTTTTGAACCGTCCGGATTAAGCCTTCCTATACCCATATTTGGCCATCCTGAGGGGTCAAGCTTTCCGCCCTCAAGCACTTTTACTATGCTGCCATGGCATGACTGGCAGCCCTGCACAGAGGCGCCTGCGCCCTCAACAACCTCTCCGAGAAAATTGTCCTGCGAGCCGAGAATCTCTCCTGCTCTGGCATGATGGCTTCCGGAGAACTCCTCATATTCCTGCTGATGGCACCTGCCGCAGTCCTTAGGCGAGACAATTGTTGATATCCAGAACCCGTTATCATAGCGCGCGTCCGGCTCGCCTTCTTCAGCCCTATGGCACTCCCAGCATCCCACTCCTGCCTTTGCGTGAGTGCTCTTCTTCCACTCCTCTATCTGCGCTGTCTGTATGTTTTCTTTAATGTGGCAGTCTATGCACTTTTTTGTCTGAGGGGAAACAAACACGCCCTGAGTAAAGAAAAAAGTTTTAATGATTATTACTGCAAATATGATTATTATGGCCGGTACGATAAAAAAACCGGCTTTGGTTTCCGTAAAGATGCTTTTTATCCTGTTAATAAAGCGCATTTGTCACCATTTATATGATATATTATGTTATATTATAAAAACTACCTCTTGTTTTGTCAATGATAATCCCCGCGCTTCCGAAAGACAATTTAAATTTGGAATTTACAATTTGCAAGTGAACGGCAAAAATAAACGAAACGGTTTTTGCAGGCTGCTAAACAAGTATTGCCGTAACGTGCAACCATCGCAGGACGGGGCGGGCAGCATCAAGAAAGGCAACTGAAAATTGAAAGTTGAAAACTTAAAGTTAGTTCAAAACCGTTGCATATACGCCTGAGTTTCGCACAATCAAATCTTCACGTTTTGTTTTTTGCATGTTGCTCAACAACCATTGCCTTAACACAACCATCGCAGGACGGGGCGGGTAGCGGAAAATTTCGTCGAGAACTCAGGGCGCGTCTGTGTTGTTCACTGCTCAACGACATACCAAACATCAAAGCACATCAGCGTTAAAACCGCCCTAAAACCCGCGCAAGCCTAATCGCGCATATTCACGAGTCACCGGATGACCGGGCTCACCGCCGATGTAAATCGGCGAAATTTCTCCGCTGCCTGCCCCGGCCCACCTCAAGTACGGCAATTGAAAAACAATTTAAATTTGGAATTTGCAATTTACAAGTGGACGGCAAAGAAGAAACGAACCGGTTTTTGCAGGCTGCTAAACAAGTATTGCCGTAACGTGCAACTACCGCAGGACGGGGCGGGTAGCGGAAAATTTCGTCGAGAACTCAGGGCGCGTCTGTGTTGTACGCTATTCAACGCCATCCCAAACACCCATACCCTGCTTAAGAGTTACCGCCCTAAAACCCGCGCAAGCCTAATCGCGCA
>DSBP01000321.1 GCA_011049465.1 bacterium
TGAATAATTAAGGTAAAGTGTTAGATTAAGAAACAAAGACTGGAGAAAAACAATCTGTTGAAAAGAGAACTTTTGTAAAAAAAACAGGGTTTTTCAGCACCCTGCTAGTACAGGTATAAGCACCTCCTCGCCCCGTCTCGAATCTACAAGCCTGCAGAACATACCCGCCCGTAATATTGCGTAAGCCGGGCCGCGTGCATCAGTCTATCGTGAAATTAACATGTTCAGGCCCATGGCAATCAGGGAAATTTCTCCGCTGCCTGCCCCGGCCCACCTCCAGTACGGCAATTTACAATTTGCAAGTGGACGGCAATAAAAGTCATTCCCGGCTGCCCGGTTTCAGCTCTTCAGCATGGCCTCTAAAAGCGCTCTCGCGCTTTGTTCCGGCCCTTTTCTTTCATATCCCTCTACACCGAGCCGGGTGCGCAGCTGGCCCACGTAAATGGATTTTTTAAAAAACGCCTGAAAAAATTCATCCGCGAGTTTATCGTGAATCTCCTTGTACTGCGGCGGCCCGAATATATTGGCAAAATACGAACTTACAATTCCCGTTGTCGTGGTTGTTCCCTTGCTCATAACCTTTCCTGCCCTGAATACCTCAATCGCCTCTTCCGCTGACCCGAACTTTTCTATGGCTTCCCCTTCTTCCTCATAATTATTGGCATACAGCACATAATCAATCCTGTGCCCTTTCATCACGGTCTCATAATCCGTCACCGGCATTATCAGCCTCGCGTTTGACTGGCTCACGCTCATCATTATGGCGGCGTCAAGCTCGCCGAATGCATAGCCCGGGCTTAAATCGTCAATTCTTAAAAAAGCGCCTGTTTCAGTGCCGTACCCGAGCACTTCCCCTTTTTTATCCCTGTCAATGGAACCCATGTCATCCGCGATTACAATAAGGTCCTGTATGTACTCATCGCCTATTGTCCTGAAAGCCTCTATTGTCTCTGATTTGCCCGCGCCTGTGTCGCCTATCATGAGGACATTCGCGCTTTTGCCTCCCTTAAGTATGACCTTCATAAACGCGCCGTGAAAAGGCAGCCTTCCTTTTTTCATCATCAGGATATTGTGAAGGGTGAGCATCATTTTTTTCAGGTACCCGAAATATCCAAACTCGTCTCCTCCGGGAACTCCGGCGGCCAGTATTCCCTGCGCCTCATCCTCATAAAAGACAGTCTGCATGTTATCCGGCCCTGTCACAATACCGCTCGTCATTCCGTAGAGGTAAACGGCGTCCGGCTTGCGGCACAGTTCCTCCTCATCCGCGAGCTCAAAAAGGTTGCACAAAGAGAGCCCGAGATCTATGAATTTTTTATTGATGTAAACATAAATCAGTATCTCTCCGGCTTTCGCGGGGTAACAAATCCAGTCAGAGGGTTCGACGCCGGCCGTTTCCACAGGATTGGTTTCCGCCTTTACAAAACTTCCCGTCCTTTTATTCATCGGCGGGTTGAGTATAAGAGGCGGGGATATTATCACGTTTTTCACAAAAGGCACCTTTGCCAGTTTTGAGTATATTCCATCCAGTTTAAATTCCGCCGGCATTCGTGTTATCGCCGCTATTTCAACACCGGCCCTTATCTGCCTGAAAACTTTGGGAGGGCTGACCAGAAGGTTTTCTTTTATGTCCCTGTACGCGTTTCTTATCGTAATCGAGAGCTCTTCAATATTGTCCTTTATGGCATCCCTGGGCTTCATGTTTCCGTCATCATCGGCAAGCAGCAAAAACCTGTCGAGCTTCCGCCAGTAATCGTAAAGCCCCTGGACAAACTGAAACAAAAGGCACGGGTCCGCTGTTATCTGCTCCGACCCTTCCACAACTTTCGGCACTTCACTGACCTTGATTTTGCAAAGGTAGCCAAGCACGGCAACGAGCTTTTTCCTCTGTTCTTCAGCAACTTCCCTGCTTTCCTTAATCGTTCCCGGTTTTTCCCCGCCTTTTTTGAGCTCCGCGAAAAAATTCCCCATGCGTTCAAAAAAACCCTTTTCCTCCTCGCCGAATATATTAAGGAGAACCGAGTGGCGTTCCGCCAGCCCGTCAATATATTTATTCATTACCTCAAGAAAAAACGGGCTGTTTATAACATCCTCAGGGCTGCCGCACAGTTTTCCCGTGGCCCGCAGCACAACTTTATTTCCTATAAACTCCATCTCCGCCTTAGCCATATCACACCCCGCATCAGTCTCTGTTTTTACACAGATTGATTTTTTATACTGTTTCTCTTCTGCTTATGCATGATTATTATTTTAGCAGAAAATAGGGGTTTTTCAACCGCTTACATTAAAAACTATTCGTTATTCCTGATTTTTATTCCTAATTTAAAGCAACGCATGGCCCCGGCCCACCTCGGGTACTGCAATTTTAAATTTGGAATTTGCAATTTACAAGTGGACGGCAAAGAAGAAACGATCCGGTTTTTGCCGGCTGCTAAACAAGTATTGCCTTAACACTAACCATCGCAGGACGGGGCGGGTAGCGGAAAATTTCGTCGAGAACTCAGGGCGCGTCTGTGCTGCGCGCTATTCAACGCCATCCCAAACACCACCAGTGAGACAGTTTAAATTTGGAATTTGCAAGTGGACGACAAAAAGAAACGAACCGGTTTTTGCTGGCTGCTAAACAAGTATTGCCTTAACACTAACCATCGCAGGACGGGGCGGGCAGCGGAAAATTTTCCTGATTTAAAGCCTAGTACAGGTATAAGCA
>DSBP01000220.1 GCA_011049465.1 bacterium
CATTTATGTTCATCCCCACCCTGTGGGAATCCCCGAGCACCCCGTAAGGTATAAAGGCATAATCTATGGCGAGGTCAACACCATCAAAGTTCCTGCTGACGCCAAACCCGAATGTGAACCCGGCGAACCAGCCAAGGTCGCTGATGAAGTTATTGCCGTTAAACCTGTATCCAAACCTGGGCTTAACCCAAGTATTGCTGATATTATATCCGTATTCAAAACCCAGATGAAGCCTGAAAGGCATGTTCGCGGGAACAAGCGGCAGAACTCCGTCAACACCGCAGGTAAGCTTGTCTCGCGGGTCATTTTCTGCCGTAAAGAGCCTTGGCAGTTTATATGAAACCCCGAATTTAAGGTTTAAGGGAAGCGGGGCATCGGGCGCGCCTTCCACCTGGTTCATCTGCATAAAACTTATGTTCTGAAATACCATTCCAAGGTCAAAACCTTCCATATTTGTATTTGTAAGTATTCCTATATCAAGAGCGGGTATCCATCCCTCCTCAATTGCCACTTTCTGGTTTATGAGCTTGAGGGTTGCGCCGACAGCGAACATCTTTGCCGCCTGCCAGCTGTATGATAAGCCCAGTACCGTGCCGCCCGCGCCATAATACTCATCGCGCTCTTCCTGCTCGTATGAGTATCCGCCGCCTTCCATCTCTTTTGTCTGCTGAATATCATCAACCCTCACAAGCAGGGCCGTTATTCCTATTGTCCCCCATATATCAAGCCCGATCTGCTCTGCCGGAAAGCCCACGGCAAGATATTCATAGGCTGTTCCGCCGAAATTCTGGTTATGCATCAGCGCGAACTGGGGATTTTCAACCTTCACAAGCGCACCCGGATTCCACCAGGCAGCGTCAACATTGTCAACAACCGCGGTGTATGCCTCGCCCATGCCTGACGGCCTCGCGCCTACGCCAAGGTTCAGGTACGGAGATGCTGTCACGCCGCCAAATTCAGCGGCAAAAAGCGCTGTTCCCGCCATAAACACCGTTGCAATTATCAGCAGTCGCTTCATATGATTTCTCCTCACTCTATATTTTTAACACGCACTACCTGTAAACAGGGTCACAGGAATAGCAGATTATTATCCTGAATACGGCCTTTTTCCCGCCCGGGTCCTCAATGACAAGATAATAGAGCCCGGCTACAACCTTTGAGCCGTTCTTGTTTTTTCCGTCCCACTCAAAACCGCCTGTCATCGCGCTTATTACACCGTCTTTGACAAGCGAGCCGTCCATGGAGTAAATTGATATCTTTGAGTCAACTGCGGCATTGTCAACTTTAAAGGGATATGCGCTCATGTTGGGATTAAACGGGTTTGGATAAACATGCGCGGACTCAGGGTCTCCGGGGTCAGGCGGCGCGTATGTAGGGGTTGCTGTGAGCGTGCCGATTTGGGATGGATCAAGCGTAGGAGTGGCTGTCGGGGGCGCGGGCTCCACATAACCGCAGACTTCATCAACATCATCAAGCAGGGGTTCGTGGAATGTCGCGTTTATTGTGTTGTATCTGTCCTGCGCGTAGACCGAGGCGGGCCCGTTATTTGTGGTCAAAACCTTGTAGCAAAATGTGCCGTCGCCGGGACAGGAAGTATCGGTAAACGATGCAGCTGCCGGGCCTACATGCCCTGCCGATATATACGGATGCCCGGTGTTGCCGGGGCCTATTGACCGGTAAACGTGAAATCCGGTAACAGGCATACCAGGTTCAGTAACAATGCCCGTAGGCTGGCTCCATTGAATTATCGCTCCGGTGTTTCCCGGCGCTGTCCCTACGCTGATCCCCGGCGGCGAATCATAAACAGCAACAGAATCCTTAGCTCCAAGGGTCAGGAAGTCATAATACATTACAACCGAGCCCGAGTCCGGCGGAAAACCCTCGCCGACCCCCGGCTGCATTCGCCAGCCGTCATCCCCTGACAGCGTATAATCCGTGTCAACAGCAGGGATTATAAATTTTCTCACACTGTTGATGTCATAATAATCCCCTGTCTCCTGATTATACTGATTCCTTACAAAATTAAGCGAAACTGTCGCGTGATTCAAAAAGCTCGAATCAGCGCATCCCGGGAGCCCCTGGCATGGTATGAAAACCCCCTTGCCGCCGCTGCTGCCGCGGTACTTTGCCGTATCGGCAGTAAAGGTCACATAAACAGCATCTGGGTCCGTGTTGTCCGAGGAAAAGGCTATTTTAACCGGCTGAAAAAGGTATTCAGTAGGACAGTTGTTTACATAAGAATTCATGTAGAAATTAAACCTTATATAGTCATAACAGCTCCAGTCGCCCGCGTCCTCATAACCTCCTGAGCCGTCATCGCATCCCTGATTCTGAAATACAGGCTGAGCAGGCGTGTGGTGAAGCTCTATCCACTGCGGGCTGCCGTCTGTAGCGCCCGTCCATGTAATACGCATAAAGTTTGTGCCCTGATAACTGGGCGGGCATGTGTCTATAATACCGCCCAAACCATACGATACATACCTCGGTGTAGGGTACGGGAAGGGCGCTCTTGCGCCCCACTTGAGTATGTCGTTGCTCGGGTCTTTGGGCGGCCCCTCATAAACATAACCTGCGCATGCGCCAGAGCCTGAGACAGCCTGCTCAGGGTCAAAGGCGTTCACAAGATTTGGGCCGTATGGGCCAAAAAGCGTGCACTGCTCAAATAATGGGTCATAAGCCCTTATACCTGCTATATTAACTATAA
>DSBP01000221.1 GCA_011049465.1 bacterium
ACAAGCGGCTTATTCATCAACAGTTATGAGGTTCTTCAGCTTTTCGAATTTTTTTGGGCCTATCCCCTTTACCTTCATCAGTTCAGCCGGGCTCTTAAACCCCCCGTTTCTTTCCCTGTATTCAATTATCGCCGAGGCGTAAGATGGCCCCACTCCCGGCAGCCGTGTTAATTCCTCAGGAGCGGCCCTGTTTATGTCTATCACAACGGTTCGGGGTTTTATTTCAGATGCCGTAACAGAACTTCCGTAGGAGAAAAAGATATTCAGAACCAGCCCTATCAAAGCCGCCCCGCCGATAACGGCGAGCATTGATTTTTCCTCATTTGTAAACTTAGCCATAAAACCCCTCTACATTTTTTTAAAATTGCAAATTGTAAATTGAAAATTTAAACTTATTTAACAAACCTCCCCGCTGCCCTCTCGTATCCCATACTGATCCAGTCATATATGAATTTTTCAATTACAGCGAACCTCTCTGCGAATTTTTCCTTCTCTTCCCCGCTCATTTTCCCCAGCACAAAATCAACATCCCCTCCTCTCTTCTCCGGCCTTCCTATCCCCACCCTGGCCCGTCCGTACGCGGGCGTGCCAAGGCAGCCTGTTATTGATTTAATCCCGTTGTGGCCCGCGTCTCCGCCGCCCTTTTTTATTTTAAGCGCGTAAAGCTCAAGGTCCATGTCGTCATGAATTATAAGGATATCCGCAGGCTGCACCTTATGCTTGTCCGCGAAGAACTTCACCGCGTTTCCGGAAAGATTCATATATGTCAAAGGCTTGACAAATACAACTTTTTCCCCGCTTATTGTTTTCGCGCCGGACAAAGCCAGCTTGTTTTTTTTGTCAAACTTAAACCCCGCGTTCAAGGCAAAGTAATCAAGCGCCATAAAGCCGATATTATGCCGGGTGTTTTCATACTCTTTTCCCTTGTTGCCGAGCCCTGCTATAAGTTTCAGTTTTTCCTCCGCGCCGTAATATATGATACTGATATTTTAAGGCATAACAATAAAATATCAAGGAGTTTTTTTTATCCCAAATACAACTCCCGGTTAAGCTTAAAACCGTAAAGTTGCAGCTGAAAGCCTCGGAATCCGCAGCAAGCGGGTGAACCCGCGGCAATAAAAAAGCCCGCGGGAAAACCCGCGGGCTTTGTATGCAACAAAACCTATTTTTTCTTTTCTTCCTTCTTCGCGCCGGCCGCTTCCTCGCCCTCTTTGGGCTTTTTCGCGGTTATTACCTCGGGCTCCGCGGACGCTGCTGCCGCTGCCTCGCCTTCAGCGGGAGCCTTTTCCTCCTCAACCTTATGCGCGACTACCGCGAAGAGAACCTTGTTCCCGTCATCCATTATCTCCACACCCTCGGGCACAGGAAGCTCTCCTATTGTAAAATCCTGCCCTATTTTCAGCCCTGTAATGTCAACCATGAATTTCTCCGGAAGGTTCGCGGGCAGGCAGCGGACAATAACCTCCCTTATCGGGTGCTCAAGCATGCCGCCGATCTTGACGCCTTCCGACACTCCTGTCGAAAAAACAGGCACGTGAAACACGGCCTTTTCGTTCTCGTTGAGCTGGTGAAAATCCGTATGGACTATCTCCTCGGTCCTGGGATCGCGCTGGACCTCCTGAATAACAACGGTCTTTTCCTCTTTTTTATCCTTGTCTGTCAGCTTTAGAGTGATTAAAA
The DNA here is from genome assembly GCA_011049465.1 of bacterium. Classification (GTDB taxonomy): domain Bacteria; phylum Oederibacteriota; class PGYV01; order PGYV01; family DSBP01; genus DSBP01. The sequence goes on from DSBP01000221.1 coordinate 1,681, forward strand.
GCGTGCCTTCGGCGAGGTACTTGACGGTCTTCTCTATATCCTTGACCTTTATCTCTATGGGCATCGACTTTGTCTCTTTGCCGTAGACAACCGCGGGGACTTTCCCCTCTCTTTTCAACTTTCTTGCCGCCATTTTTCCTTCCCTGACGGACGCTTCCAGTTCAACCTTCTTCATTTCAACTTCCTCCTGTTTCTGTTCAAATTTGACTCTGCCGGAGTTTGAATGCCCGGCCCGGTTTATTTAAAAAGCTGGCTTATTGTCTTTTCCTCGTGAATCCTGATTATGGCCTCGCCGAAAAGTTCGGCAACCGAGAGCACGGAAAGTTTTTTCACGCCTTTTCTCGCAGCCTGCGGTATTGTATCCGTTACAACAATCTCCTCTATGGGCGACGACTGTATCTTTTCAACCGCGTTGCTCGAAAATAACCCGTGAGTCATGCACGCGTATATCTTGCGCGCGCCCTTTGCCTGCAAAAACTTGGCTGCCTGAACAAGCGTGCCGCCTGTTGCCACCATATCATCGGGAATAATTACATCCTTTCCTTTGACATCTCCTATAAGGTGCATGGCCTCAACAGACTCGGGGCCGCTCCGTTTTTTGTCAACAACCACAAGTTCGGTTTTCAGTCTCTCAGCGAAATACCAGGCAAGCTTAATCCCGCCGATGTCCGAGGTTGATATTATAAGGTTCTTGAGCTTCTTCTTCTTAAAATACTGTATGAAGACCGGCGCTGCCAGAAGATGGTCAACAGGTATGTCAAAGAACCCCTGAATCTGGCCCGCATGAAGGTCCATTGTAAGCACCCTGTTCGCGCCGGCTGAGTTAAAAGGTTCGCGACAAGCTTCGCTGTTATCGGCACGCGCGGCCGGTCCTTCCTGTCCTGCCTTGCGTAACCGTAAAAGGGAATCACCGCTGTTATTCTCTTTGCCGAGGCGCGTTTCAAAGCGTCTATCATTACAAGCAGTTCCATAAGGTTGTCGTTTGTGTACGGGGGGCACACGGACTGTATTACAAAAACGTCC
>DSBP01000098.1 GCA_011049465.1 bacterium
ATATATCGAGGAGATGTTAACATGGCTAAAAAGAAAAAGAGTTCTGCCCCGGCAGAAAACAACAACACGGCATTACGGGGCGCTTTTATTGCCGCTATCGCTATTCTGGCGGCTGTTGTTCTTGGCGTAACCTCATCTTATTTGAGGTCAAGAACGCTTGAGCAATCACCGCCGGTAATATCTTCAATAAACCCGTCTCAAATAACAATCAAACACCCGGAAACAGGCGAGGAACAAATAATCCCCATAAGCCCGGCCTCCGCAGGCGTTGTGGAATCCAAACCTGTGACAGAGAAAGGCAAATCGCTCGATTTTTTCCTTAGAAATATTACATCCAAAGAATCTATCCACCGCCTTGAGCTCGAAGAGGCAAAACTTCTTTTCGACAGCGGCAAAGCTGTTTTTATTGACACGCGCAGCAGGGGCGAATATGATGCTGCCCATATAAAGGGGGCTATTCACATACAGACAAACGCCGGGCAGGAGGTCATTGAGAAAACCGCCAGGGATTACAGAAATAAAATCCTTATACCCTACTGCCACGGCATTGGCTGCAGGCTCTCTGACAGGGTTGCTTACAGGCTCTTTGACGCGGGCCACAGAAAAATAGGAATATTCTTCGGCGGCTGGCAAAAATGGGACGAACACGGTTATCCCGAGGATAAAAACTGAGAAACATCGGGCCCTGTTAAAGGGCTAAAAACCAACAGTTTTATTGAGAAGCCTGCATATCTTAACTGCGGTTTTCCTGTCACGCGCTCCAACCAGTTTATACCCTTTTTTCATTGAAAGATTTCCCGGCACAATCTCCCTGCCGTCGAGCCCGCACATGAAAATCTTTTTTTCACGCGCGCATTTAAAAAAAGGGGCGAAATTTTCAAGCGTCAGTTTTCCCCGTATATCAATGAACGCCTCGGCCGCGCCTCCGGTCACACACATCAGCTCCGCAATTGTGGCACCCATTGACCTCACGGTTTCATAACCCGGCAGAAGCGCTGCTGCCCGTTTAATATCCCCGGGTTTTAAACCCGAAAAAGTAAAAAAAATTGTTCTTTTATTTTTTTTAACGCCTCCGCTGCCGGCTCCGCTGTAATAATATCCTTCAGGCCCGCAGTACATTGCAGCTCCGGAATAATAGTTTCCCGCAAACCCCAAATACGGCGTCATATCCGCGTTTAAAACACCGATTCCAAACGAAACAAACGGTATATCTTTGATATAATTATCCGACCCGTCCACAGGGTCCATTATGATTATTTTCCTGTCAGCCGGGCGGCTGCGCCCTGTTAACCGTGGTTTTTTTTGTTCTTCAGAAATAATAACAGCCCCGTATTTACTGTTCTTTTTAATAAAATCGATGGCGGTTTCTTCAATATGCCTGTCAAAATAGGCCGTTGTATCGCCTTTAATATTTTTGCCTCTGCCCTCCTTTGAAAGCCCCCGGAGCAGTTTTCCCTTTAAGAGCTTAAAAAGCCGCTCACATTCCCGCCTATTCACTTTTTATAAAAAACCACAGATTCAAGATTAACCGCCGCATACCATGACGGAGCCTCAAGAAAGCCGCCGTAAACCACCTGCGTAAAGTCCCCCTTACTGTCAAGGTCAAATGTAACAAGAGTGGTTTCATCCTTGTAATATGCGCCCTCCGCCGACACCCTTACTGTATCGTGTTCCTTTACCTTTACCGTAAAACTGTTTTTTTCATTTACATAAGAATCGTCCAGCGCATGGGTTGATGTGGGATACCATTTCTGGCCTCCATCCCACGATGCATGAAGAACAACATACTGTTCTCCCCCGGAAACAATGCCGGTAGAATTATATACCGTCAGGTTCATCTCCTGCCCGCAGCCCGCAGCCATAACCGCGATAAAAACCGATAACAATATTATGCCCGCCTTTTTCATGCCGTCCTCCTGTTTTTTAATATTCATGCTTTTTTATTCCGCTTCCTAATATATAAACATAAAAAACCCGCTGTTTCAAGCACTAATACGTCATCCGGATTCTATTCATTCACCCTGAATGTTACCGGCAGCGTATATATTATCCCGTCCTGCGGAGGCTTAATTTCAGAATGCGCCCTCCTTCCCCTTATTTCAAGGCGCCCGTCTCCGGATTTCATATAAAAACCCCGTGTCCTTTTTTCCTGTTCAAGATGAAAGGCCATTTTAAAGACAGCCTTTGCCTCACTTACGCCTTCTTTCAGCCACAAAGTATAGTCAGCGCGCCTTAAAACAAAATACTGCCGTGTTTCCGGCTTTCTTATGCTTCCTTCAAAAACCCCTCCCTTTTCCGCCGTCTCTTTGAATAATTCATCTATCCCTTCGGTATCCCCCGGAAGATAAACTATGCTTTCCTTCCTCTTTTCCACGAACATTTCATTATCCCACATCTCGTACAGCGACTCCTTCGCGTCAAGCGGGTGCCACCACGACGGCTCATACCCCTCATTCTCATCAGGCTCAAAATCCATGATAAACCATCCGCTTCCTTTTTCAAGCGCGCGGATGTAGTATTCAACAGCGTATCTTCCGTTTATTCCCACAATTCTGGCAGGAATCGTCAGGCTCCTGAGCATGGTACAGGCCAGCCTGCATTTTTCCAGATTCGCCCCGGCGCCCTCAGCAAGCACAGTGGACGGGCCTTTATAAACCTTATGCGGGCTGTCCGCTATTTCATATATCACTTCCCTTG
>DSBP01000354.1 GCA_011049465.1 bacterium
CGATTAGGCTTGCGCGGGTTTTAGGCCGGCCTGAACGCTGGCGTGCATTGATGTTTGGGATGGCGTTGAATGGCGCACAGCACAGACGCGCCCTGAGTTCTCGACGAAATTTTCCGCTACCTACCCCGTCCTGCGTCAGTTTGTGTTGGGGCAAAGGTTGTTCAGCAACCTGCAAAAAATAAGGATTGAATAACGTGATGCGTTGTTTTTGTAGGGGCGATTCACCTGTCCTGAGCGAAGCCGAAGGACGAATCGCCCAAAGCGTCTTGTTTTCCGGTATTTGTACTAACTTGCAAATTGAAAATTCCAAATTGTAAATTGCCGTACCTGAGGTGGGCCGGGGCAGGCAGCGGAGAAATTTCGCCGATTTACATCGGCGGTGAGCCCGGTCACCTGTTGACTCGTGGATATACGCGATTAGGCTTGCGCGGGTTTTAGGCCGGCCTGAACGCTGGCGTGCATTGATGTTTGGGATGTCGTTGAATAGCGCGCAGCACAGACGCGCCCTGGGTTCTCGACGAAATTTTCCGCTACCCGCTCCGTCCTGCGGTAGTGGGTGTTGGGGCAAAGGTTGTTTTGAGTTCGTATTAACTTACAATTGCGCTTTTGGCGCGAAAAACAGCCTTGATATTTTGGCGGATTTAATATATAAATATCTGTACAGCAGGAATATATATTATTAAAAAGGCGGCGTAGCCAAGTGGTAAGGCACGGGTCTGCAAAACCCTTATTCATCGGTTCAATTCCGATCGCCGCCTCCATTTTTTTGTAAAATATAGAGGGTGAAGATGAAAAACAGCGAAACGAGAAAGATAGCGTTTATCAGCGGCAGGCTCGGTTCCATATTCGTAACAGGCGTTGTCCGTGGTGTGGAAGAAGAACTGAGGGAAAAACACGGGGATTTATACAGGCTGAGCCATTTTAACGCGGGCATTGAGACGGGAGGAAGAGAAGCGTGCAAAACAGCGGCTGAAGTGGTGGAAAATTCCGGCGCGGACGCTTTGATTGTACTGAGCTTTGACCCGGGAAAAAAGGCTGTGAAGGCGGCGCAAGAAAAGAAAATGCCGGTTGTTGCCATAGAAAGGGAAGTACAGGGGATTCACACGGTAAATATTGACAATTACAGGGCGGGCATTGAGGCGGCGCGGTATCTTATAAAATGCGGGTCAAGGCGCATAGGCATCATAACCGATATTCAGTCAGTTGTTGCGGGAGCGGCTTCGGCTGAAAGGCTGGCGGGCTTCAGGTATGAGCTTAAGAAAAACGGGATGAATATTAAAAAGGAAGACACGGCAACGGCCGATTATCATACGGTTGAGTGCGGAATCAAAACTTTTGATATGATAAAAGGAATAGATAAAATAGACGCTTTGTTTAGTGTCGCCGGAGACGCGGTTGCCGCGGGTTTTGTCATAGAGGCCAAGTCAAACGGTGTCAGGGTGCCTGAAGACATCAGGGTTATGGGGTTTGATGACATGGAAATCGCGTCAGCTGTCGAGCCGGCGCTGACAACAATAAGGCAGCCCATAAATATGATGGGAAGGGCCGCGGTGGAAATAATACACGGCTGTTTGAACGGCAAAAATAAGAGGCCGAAAAAAATAAGGCTGAAGACGGGCCTGGTGGTAAGGGAGAGCGCGTAAATGAAAAATAACAGGGCTCTGGTTTATACGTTGTCGGTTCTCGGGGTATCGTTCCTTTATTCTTCTGTCTATTTTTTTATACCGCTGAAAGAGATGGCAGAGATATGCCTTGTGCCGGTAAGCGTTGAGGAGAGGACGTTCTGCGGCATACCAATGAGCATGGTTTTTCTCTCGTTTTATATGTTTCTTCCGCTGATAACCGCTGTTGTGCTGCAAAAAGTGGTTTATAAGGAGCCGCTTCGTGATATAGGGTTCACGTTCAAATGGACACCGTGGTATTTTTTCGCGTGGTTCGCGCCGCTTGTTATATCGGTTATGGCGCTCGGCATGGCAGTGCTGATGCCCGGCGTGTCATACGACCCGCAGATGTCCGGATATCTTGAGAAGATGAGGGGGATGCTGCCGCAGGAGCAGTTTGAGGCGATACAAAAACAGATTGAGGCAGTGCCCTTTAACCCTGTAATAGGCATAACGCAGGCGCTGATTGCCGGGGCCACATTAAACGCTTTTTTTGCCTTTGGCGAAGAGGCCGGATGGAGGGGTTTCTTTTTAAAGAGTGTCAGCTCAATGAATTTTTTCAGGGTCTCTGTATTTACGGGCGCTGTATGGGGAATCTGGCACTTTCCCGCGATTATTCAGGGGCACAACTATCCGGATTACCCGGTTGCAGGGGTTTTCCTTATGACAATATGGTGCATTCTGCTGACCCCGCCGATGATTTACGCGGTTAAAAAGACAGGCTCAATTATAGCGGCCGCGGTTTTTCACGGAACCATTAACGCGACCGCGGGAATAACGGTTATGCTGACAAAGGGAGGAACAGACCTGACAGCGGGAGTCGCGGGTTTTAACAGCATACTGGCGCTTGTGGTATTCAACGCGCTGCTGGTTGTGTATGATAAGTATTACGCGAAGGAGAAAGTGATATTTACCCAAAAATCGCATTAGGCGGCAGAAACAACGATTTTTGTGGTTTTTGTTTGGGTTAAAATTACAAAACAACAAAAATCAACTCAAAATCGGTTTGATAAGAAATAATATTTTGTGATTCTTA
>DSBP01000164.1 GCA_011049465.1 bacterium
ACGTAAATGAGATATGCGTCAAGAGGCTCGGATACTCAAGGAAAGAGCTTGTCGGGATGAGGCTTCAGCGGTTAGACACGGGAAACATAGGTTCGCGCGATATAATTAAAGCGACAAAGAACCTTGTCAGTGACGGTGTCGCGGTAATTGAGCGTGTTTTCAGGGCAAGGGACGGCACAAAAATACCCGTTGAGATAAGCATAAATACCATGAAACTCAGGGGAGAGACGGTCGGGTTTGCGGTCATTAAGGATATTACAGAGCGAAAGGCTGTCCTGGGAAAGCTTGAGATGGACGCGAAAATACTTGACGCGGCGATTGATTCCGTCTTTGTACACGATTTGAAGGGAAATTTCATCTATGTCAACAGGGCGGCTCACGAGCGCCTCGGGTACACAAAAGATGAGTTGATGGAAAAAAACCTGTCGGATGTTGATACCCCGGAATTTGCCGGGAAAATCGCGGCGAGGGTCAGTCAACTCGTTGAAAAAGGCAGTCTCATATTTGAGACGGAACACAGGAAGAAGAACGGGGAAATAATGCCGCTTGAGGTGCACGCGAGAATTACCGAGATTTCCGGTGAAAAATACGTGATATCGGCGGGCAGGGATATTACGGAGAGGCGCAAGGCAGAGGAAGAGATAAGGAAGCTCTATTTTGCGGTTGAGCAAAGCTCCGGCATCGTTGTTATTACGGATACGAAGGGGGTAATTGTTTACGTAAACAAAAAATTCACCGAAGTTACGGGATACGGAAAGGAGGAGGCGCTTGGGAAGAAAGTAAGCATGCTCAAATCGGGCGAAACCCCGGAGGCTGTATATAAGGAACTGTGGGGCGCGATAACAGAGGGAAGGGAATGGAAGGGGAGGATTTATAACAGGAAAAAGAACGGGACGTTTTACTGGGAGGAAGTATCCATTTCGCCGATGAAAGGAGACCGGGGGGAGACGGCCGGCTATATTGCCATAAAGGAGGACGTGACCGAGAAAAAGATAATGGAGGAAAGGCTTGAGAGCAGCTACAGGAAGCTGAAGGAACTCGACGTTCTTAAAGGCAACTTCCTTTCAATGGTATCGCACGAACTGAGGACGCCGCTCACTTCAATCAAGGGTTTTCTGGCGTTTTTACAGCGCGGCGTTGCCGGGCCTGTTACTGAGCAGCAGGCCGAGTATCTGGGGATAATAAAAGAGAACTCTGACAGGCTTCTCAACCTGATAAGCGACCTTTTGGATATTTCCAAGATGGAGTCAGGCACATTTGCGGTGGCAAAAGGAAAGTACGACATTAAGCTTATTGCCGAAAAAACCGTTGCGGCCCTGTCGCCTGCCGCGGGCATCAGGGGTATAAAGCTGAAAACAGACGCGGGAAATACGCCTCTGTTCGCCTCTTTTGATGAATACAGGATAAACCAGGTCATGGCCAATCTTTTGAATAACGCGCTCAAGTTCTCCAATGACAACTCAACCATAATAATAAAGATACGAAAGGCGCGCGGAAAGGATATAACAATCCCGGACTACACCGGGTTTAAAATCGCGGAGCACAGGATGTGGATAGAGGCAGCTGTGTGCGACAGCGGCAAGGGCATAGAAAGGGAGCATCTGATAAATATTTTTGACAGGTTTTACCAGGTGAACGGAATCAATACGCCTGTCTTCAAGGGCATCGGCATGGGCCTGAATATAGTAAAAAATATTATTGAGGCGCACGGCGGGGCAGTGTGGGCAGAGTCCACAGGCAGGAACAAAGGTTCTGTATTTAAATTTGTCCTGCCTGAGTGAGAGCGCGTCATTGACGCGGCGCGGTCTTTTGTTTGCGGTTGTGCGGTATCAGGAAAAGAGTTAAAATAGCATTAAAAGGAGGTGTTCGATGAGAGGAACGACAGGCGGTATAAGCGTGGCAGGGATGCTGCGGCTGCTTTGCGGACACGGCAGGACAGGAGCGCTTAATATTGAAAACGCGGGCAGAAGCGGCAGTATATTAATAAAAAACGGAGCCATTACAGGCGTAACCGGTGAAGGGGAAAAGGGCGGGGAAGACGCGGCAGGCAGGGCTGTAAGCCTGCTTTTGATGATTGAAGGCGCCTCTTTTCATTTTGACAGCTCTGCTGCTGTGCCGGACGCGGAGCTTGATTTATGCGCCGAAGCGCTCATTCTTGAGAGTTCAAGAAGATATGAGGGCCCGGAAGCGGCGTTAAGGGATTATCTGCCGCCCGAAAACGAGGTGCTGAAACCGGCCGGGTTTTCAAAAGGGAAAAAAATCAAGGTTGTATTTACGGACAATGAGTGGAACACGCTTATCCTTATTAACGGGGACAATACGCTCGGCGAGGTGATATCGCGGGCAGGAGGAGGCGTGCGCGCGGCAGCAGCCGTATACGGGCTCATAGCGGCCGGCCTTGTGAGGCGGTCGAGGTTTAAGATACCCGGCATAAAGAACATAGCGCGCGCGGAGCTGGGCAATATCGGCGCGGCCATTGTTGACAGCGCCTTTTCCGGGCTGAAAACAGACAGGGCGGGAATGGGAATGAAGGAATTCATAAGCCTGCTTAACGAACTTGAAAACTCATTTTCCGCCATTGTGGGAAAGACAAGGGCAAAAGCATTGACTGAAAAAATATGGGAAGAGACAAAGTGAAAAAAAAGGAGGAAAAAAATGGCTGAGGAGACTTTACAGATATACAGTTTTGCGA
>DSBP01000300.1 GCA_011049465.1 bacterium
AAAAATACGCGGATAAACGGCTAAAACCGGTTAAAACCAGCAACGGGAATTTGCGCCGCCGCAAAAAAAACAAAAAAAAAGCGATACTTAGACGCATTTAAATATGAAGTTGCGGAACCGCTGGTTCACACAGAAAAGATTTGCCTATGCCTCTATTTGCTGGTATAATTCTTATTATCAATCTATCAATGACAGGAGGGCCAAGATGAAAAAGCGGCTGATTATAACAGCGATAACGGCGGTATTGTGCGGGGCTATTTTTTCCTGTTCAAACCTGGAAAAGGGGGCAGCAGGGCCTGCAGGAGAGGAGGGAGCCTCAAATACCGCTTCGCTCTCCTTTCAAAACGGGGTTTTTCCTTCAAATGCATATCAGGGCTGTGTGGACGCGTTAATAACCACGGGTTATCCTGATTATAATCACGGCTCGTGCCAGTATATTAATGTGGGGCCTTATGACAGTTTTACGCTGTTTCGGGGGCTTATATACTTTGATATGACGCCTGTAATACCAAAGGATGTTATTGTTGTAAAAGCAAGCCTTGATGTTTTTGTAATCGGGCTGACAGGGTCTGTTGACATGGCAGCTTACGCGGCCGGTAAATACTGGAACGGCGGCACTGTTTGCGGTGCGTCGCAAAACGGCTCGGTTACATGGATGTCATCCGCGCACAACAGCGCTTTATGGGGCAGCCCGGGCGGCGATTACGGCTCAAAAAAATCCGATACTGTAAATATTAATGCGTCGGCAAAATGGTATTCGCTTTCGCTTGACCCTGAGCTTGTTGAGTCCTGGATAAGCAGCCCTGAGGAAAATTTCGGTATTATAATTAAAGCTGAAGACGAAATCACCGTATTAAACAGGGCACAGTTTTATTCCTCGGATTATACAACTGACGCGGCTTTCAGGCCGAAACTTACCGTGATTTACAGGCTTCCATAAGGAGGAAAACATGAGAAAAACAGTCGTTATGCTGGGGGTAATTTTATTGATTGGAGCGTGCGGCCCAAAAGGCGACCCGGGAGCTGCGGGCCCGTCCGGCGCGGGCAGTTTTGCAGTTATAAATTTTGAACACGCGGTTTTTCCTTCAACCTCTTACACCGGGGTTTATGACACCTGTATTACCCCGGATTCGCCTGCGGGGAATTATGGAGACTGCACTAGTTTTATTGTGGGCGCCGGCTACAGGGGGCTGTTATGGTTTGACCTTGATGGATACGTAACCGGGAATATTACGGTAAAGAGGGCTGATCTTACATTATACTGTTATTCAAAGACAGCCGGAGATACGATTGTCGCTGCGTATAAGATGCTGGCAAGCTGGACAGAAGGGAATGACTGTATTGATACATCAACCGCCGGTGTCACCTGGAACACCCGCAACGGAACAACCTCATGGACAGCCGGCGGGCCGCATGATACAGCGGCTTCAAGCGAGGCAAAAACCGTTGCTGAGACAGGTTATTTTACAATACAGCTTAATCCCGCGCTTGTACAGGGCTGGATAGATGCCCCGGATTCAAATTACGGGATACTGCTTAAGTCCTCAAACGAGAGCCCGGTTTCTTCATACATAAATATGTACACAAATGAGGCGGGCACCCCGTGCAACAAGCCGAGACTCACGCTTCATTATACAATTGAATGATTAAACGGAGGTTTGTTATGAAGATAAAAATTATGTTTTCAGCCATAGCGGTTATCGGGATTTTATTCGCTGGCTGTAAAGGGCTGACAGGCGAGGCAGGGCCCGCGGGTGCTGACGCGCCTGCTTTGGTAATATTGCAGCAGGGAATATCGCCCACGAGTTCGTATTCCGGGGTAAAGGATACGACTATTTTCAGCAATCAGCCGTCTAAAAACTACGGAAACTGCGGCCCTTCATTTGTTGGATATAACGGAGGCGTTGATTACGGGATAATGAGAACGATTGTCAAATTTGATATTACGAACGCACTGCCGGCCGGTGCGGTAATAAAAAAAACAGTGCTTGAAATATACGCTCAGGTTACACCGGGAGGGGTAACTGTTACGGCTTTTGCCGCTCCGCAGTTGTGGTATCAGGGAAGCGGCAATTGTGACGGAGACAATGACATACTGTCAGGCGCGACATGGAACCATTCAATAACCGGAGACACTCCCATAGCATGGGGCACAGCCGGCGCAGGCGGCGGAAATCCCGTAAGCCAGCCTGTCGCTGTCACGGCTGACGGATGGGTAAGTATTGAAATCAGCGCTGAAACCGCCCGGTTTTGGGCTGATAACCCGCAGCAAAACCACGGAATTGTGCTTGCGTCTTCAAACGAGACAACCAATAATCATATAACAATGTATTCATCGGTGGTTTTGGGTTCAGACAGGATATATACTCCCAGGCTGCTGCTGTACTACGACCTTCTGTAGAATATCGGGATGATTTGGGACTTATAATTATAAAAATTACAGGAGAAAATAATGACATTTGACAGAAGCGCAAAGCTCGCGATAATCGGTTCGGTTCTGGTATTTCTGGGGTTTATTGTTGTCCTTATCATACTAGGCGGGCTTGAGACCACGGAACTGATATTCTGGGGCCTGTTTGTGGCGCTTACAATAGGCGAACTGCTGGTGGTTTTTGTCTTTAAACTGAAGAAAGAAAACAAAGTCCGCGACTGGGTTGAGCCCGCTTTTGAGGCCATACTCATAGCCATAGT
>DSBP01000259.1 GCA_011049465.1 bacterium
AGACGCGCCCTGAGTTCTCGACGAAATTTTCCACTGCCAGCCCCGTCCTGCGATGGTTGTGTTGAGGCAAAGGTTGTTTAGCAACCGGCAAAAACCGGCTCGTTTCTTTTTGCCGTCCACTTGCAAATTGCAAATTCCAAATTTAAACTGTATTTTATTATCGTGCTATGGTTTTTTTTAGTTGAAAAATACCATGTTTTTGGTATAGTATCACATGTTTTTGACGCTCTTTTAACCTTGTGCGAGGATGGTGGAATTGGTAGACACGCATGTTTGAGGGGCATGTGGAGAAATCCGTGCGGGTTCAAGTCCCGCTCCTCGCACCACAAATTTTTGCTTCGCAAAAATTTGAGAGAGTAGAGAGGTGAAGAGGAGAGCAGTAGAAAAACGAAAAAAGTAATGACGGGCAGGGTTTAACTTGAAACATGAAACCTGAAACATAAAACCTGAAACATAAAACCCACAAGAGGTAAAAATGGCAAAAAAAGGGGCAAAGAAATCAAAGGGCTTAAAAGCAAAGGCTCGCTGCGTTATTGGCATTGACATTGGCGGGACAAATATTGTTTCGGTTATAGTTGACCGCGGCGCAAAGGTTGTGGCAAAGGTTGATTTTCCCACAGAAGGGGCAAAAGGGCCGGATTATGTTATCCGGAACATGGCCAAAAACGTAAAGGCAATGACAGTAAAAGCAGGGCTCTCCCACAAGGACATAGCCTTCTGCGGCATCGGCTCTCCGGGCCCGCTTGACAGTAAAAAAGGAATTATTATGGGAGCGGTAAACCTGCCCGGCTGGAAGCGCGTTATGCTTAAAGATAAGATGGAAAAACTTCTGGGAGTGCCCGTGGGTGTTGATAATGACGCTAACTGCGCCGTGTACGGCGAGGTGTGGGCAGGCGCCGCAAAGGGCGCGAAAAACGTTACCGGCTTGACGCTCGGCACGGGCGTAGGCGGCGGCATAATAATTGACGGAAGGCTTGTGCGCGGCGCGAATTATAACGCCGCGGAAATAGGGCACACTTCGCTCAACCCGGACGGCAGGGAATGCAAGTGCGGGGCAAAAGGGTGCTTTGAACAGTACGCTTCCGCGTCAGCAATCGCGGAGTCGGCAAGAGAGGGGATAAGAAACGGAAGGCGCTCCCTCATAACGGAATTTGTCCGCGGAGACATGACGAAAATCACATCAAAGACAGTCTATGACGCGCTTGTTCAGGGCGATAAATACGCGCAGGAAGTATGGAGTGAATTCATCAAATACCTTGGGGCGGGCATAGCCAATATAATAAACGGGCTCAATCCCGAGGTTGTGGTTATCGCGGGAGGGGTTATTGAGGCCGGGGACAGGCTTTTTAAGCCGCTCAACGACGCTGTCCGCAGGCAGACATTTTCTCTCACCTTTTCCGCCGCGAAAATAGTTCCTGCAAAGCTTGGCGGGCTTGCGGGCGCTATCGGTGCTGCGGGGCTGGTAATCAACGAATCTGATTTTTACGGGCTCTGATGCTTAATCGCGCGGCTGCCCCGCTTCTCGCGCGGGTCTCATTTCTTTTCGCGCTTGCGGCCTCAGCTGCCGTATTCTGGCAGCCTTCAAACGACCCTTTCGGCCCTGTTCAGGCAATGGCCCTGATAATATTCCTGCCCTTTTCCGCTCTCGTATACTTTGTTTTCTGCGCAAAGGGGAATGAAAGGGTACCCTTTAAAATGAGCCCTGTTCTCTTTCCGGTTGCGTTATATCTTGCGGCAGCGCTTATTTCGGTATTTTTCTCGATAAACAAGACAGTGAGCTTTAAATATTTTGCCGAGCTTTTTATAATTATTGCGGGCGCGTTTTACATTTACTCGGTATTCGCGTCAAGGGAGCAGGGCAGAATAGCTGCGCTGATAATCGCGTCGCACACACTCATGGCTCTTTACGCGGTATTTCAGAATTTCGGTGCGGACCCTTTCAGATGGAATACCGATTTCGGCGGGAGGCCGATGGGGACCATAGGCAACCCCAATTTCTTCGCTGCACAGCTTCTGATTTCAATATTTATGACAGCGGGATACCTCTTTTTCGGCGCGCGGATGAGGCTGCTGCTTGCTGCCGCGCTCTTTGTTCAGCTGCTGGCGTTTTGGTATTCAATGGTGCTGGGCGCTTTTATCGGGCTTGGTGCCGGGGCAGCGCTCTTTCTTGTGATGCTCGCGGCGCGGCACAGGGAAAAGATAAAAAGTATTTTCGGCAGCCGCAAACTGGTTCTGGCAGCGGCGGTTGCCGCGGTAATTGCCGCAGGGCTTCTCCTGCCGCCCGCGGTTCAAAAGATAAAGCAGACAGGGGAAGACAAAAAGCGTTCCATAGAGCACAGGTTCCTGATGTGGGAGGTGAGCCTCCTGATGATAAAAGACGCGCCTGTCCTTGGAAAAGGAATAGGCAGTTACAGGTTCAATTATCCCCATTATCAGGGAATACTGCTTAACAAACCCGGAAATGAGGGGCGCGACTATGTGGTCACCTGGATGCCGCACCAAAATTACCTTCTGATAGCCGCGGAAAAAGGCATAATCGGGTTGGGGTTATTTCTTCTCGCTGTCGCGGTTTTTTATTACCGGGCCTTCAGGCGGGAGGTATTCTCAGGCGCCGGGCCGGCGGCTTTTGAGGCGGGAGCCGCTGCTGCGGTAACGGCTCTTCTCGGAGCCTCTTTTTTCAACA
>DSBP01000082.1 GCA_011049465.1 bacterium
ATAAACGCCGGCGTTCCTGTTCTTGTAGCGGAAGAACCCGCAGTAGCGGAAAACGAAGGTGTGGCCGTCTCTGCAATCGTCAGCGTAAACGTACTCGTGGCGGAAATGTCCGGGGTATTTGTACGCGTGCTCGTAGCCGGGATAACAGGCATGGACGTGCTTGTGTAAGTAAATGTCGGCTCAGCAGGCGTGGACGTGCCTGTAGGCGTGGGAGTCCCTGTTCTTGTCCGCGTAAACGTTGGCGTCGGCTCCGCAGGCGTGGACGTGCCTGTAGGCGTGGACGTGGGCGCCGCGACAGCAATAATCCCTTCATCACAGACAAAATTCGAGCCCGTGTATGTATACACGGCAAAGTTATTCAGGCTTGTTACCGATAACTGCTCTGTCCTGAAGTCATAATTTAATCCTATAATTACCTCGAAGCCGCCCTGCGGGGTCACATACGCGTCATAGGTTTTTGCCTCTACATCAACAATCAGCCGGAAATAATATGTTCTGCCTGCCTCATAAGGTATTGATGCCTCCGCCTGATACACTCCCCCGTTT
This sequence comes from bacterium, assembly GCA_011049465.1. Lineage (GTDB taxonomy): Bacteria > Oederibacteriota > PGYV01 > PGYV01 > DSBP01 > DSBP01. The sequence continues at coordinate 547 of DSBP01000082.1, forward strand.
CTCGCGTCTATTGTCCCTGACGTATTAAACCTGACATTTACCGCAAGTGCCGGCCAGGCATCCGCTTCGCCGTTTGACAGCCCTATCACGCTGTCAATTCCCATAGAAGGCGGCTTTGCGTTGAAACCATACGCAAACGTTCCTGCCTGCGCCTCAAATGGCCTGTTCACCCACAACAAAACCGAGTCCGTGCAGTTCGGGTCTATTGTAGCAGTAGGTGTCATTGTATTGGCAGCAGTCGGCGTTGATGTTTTGGACCATAGCGGATCGGGAGTACGCGTAGAAGTCGGCGTTGCCGTCGCGCTCCGCGTCATTGTGCTTGTTGGCGTTCGCGTGTTTGTCTGAACCGCAGACAGCCCATTGAGACGCATCACTTCAAAATTACCTGATGACGCCTTCCACGAAACGCCATTAAGCTTGTTTTCCTCTCTGAGCATTTTAATGTCAAAATACCTGAATGTTTCCCCGGCGCTATAGGACGTAGACTCGCCCGTAAAACTTTCCTTTGAATATATGGTGCCTGCCTGTATGTTCACAAAATACAGCCTGCTTTCATGGTCGTTGAATAATACCCTTCCTCTCATACTCTGTACCGGAGAGGATACCCGGCCGCTCCATCCGCTCCCTGTCCAGTACTGATAGTGGTGCCCGCCTTCAGCGGTGTACTGAATAACGGGCCTGTTATTAAACGCATAGGTGACGCTTGCCTGCTCAAAACCGGCCGAAGGCACGCTGTCAACCACATCAGCCTGCCTGCTTCCGGAAGCAACCTGCATCGGAAGCGTTATCAGATTCCCGTTCGCCTTGCGAAAAGTGTTTCCTCCGTCGTCTGAATACGCGTAAATCACGCTGTTTACCTGCGCGGGGCCGTTTTGTGTGTTCATCCCGGTTGTCAGGTGCATCCTGTTGTTTGTATCAAAAGAAATATCCCCTTTGTACTGCTGATAACTGCCTCCGTTTTGACCGCTCAACTCCCATACAACCACGGGATAAGACGCGTCAGGGTCAGGGGCAAGAGTACCGTGCGCAGTCCACGCCTTTGTCGCCTCGTCATAACTGTACAGACCCAATCCGCGGCCGCCGGGCGCCTGCCAATAGTATTTGAGCGCAAGCGTCCTTGACACATAATACAATTTATTGTTTCTGTCCGTCACAAACCTGCCGTATGACCAGGCTTCTCCCGGTATTGACTGCGCGGGCGTCAGCCCGATAAACTGAAACTCGGTTATATTTTCAGGATTTTTTGATTTCCAGTACAGGATTTTACCCGACTTATATGTATCAGGCAGGGTGCTGCTTATCTCTGCGTGCGGAAAATTATGCATGTCACCGGTCACATGAATATATCCGTCCCTGTCTATTCCCAGGGAAAACTCATGGTGCCCGTCATTGTAGGGCTTATAATCCGGATATGTCTTTTCAAGCGCTTCAAGCGAGGTGCTGCCGCCGGCTATCTTTCCTACAAACGGCCTCCCTGTGCTGTCCATCATCACAAAGTATACGTTCCCGCCATGGCTCGCGACAGGCGAATATATGCTCTCTGTATACCACCCCGAATATCCCTGTGAAGTAGAATAGAGAATTTCCTTTGACTGAAATACCTGGGCTGCCAGTATTGAGCCGTTAAAAAGAAATATGGCGCCGCATACCGATGCAATTACGCGAAAAATACCGGTGTGTTTCATTTCAGCCACTCTCCTGCCTCCACATTCGATTAACCGTTTAACCAATTATAGCTGCCGCTTCCCCCTTTGTCAAGTTTTTTATACTTTTTTTCTAAACCCTCCTGACAAACTCCGCGGCGGTTACAATATCCGTTTTCATAAATGTTCCGAGTTCAAGCAGATGTTTGTCCCCGCTGATGATAAAATCGGCTTTTGCGGCCAGCGCGCATTCAAGAAATATATTATCGGTTGTATCCTTTTTAATCAGCGCTGCTCTTTTCCGCGGAATAACAAACATGCTCTTCCCCGGGTTTAAAAATAAAACAGCGAACTCTTCCAGTTCCTGCCCTGTAATATCAAAGCGGGATATAACGGCAATGCACTCTTCAAGCATGTCCGGGCTTACGGCTGTCATAAAAATGCCGGCATCCCGTTTTTTTATCACCTCTCCGGGAACCCCTCCCCATAAAC
>DSBP01000014.1 GCA_011049465.1 bacterium
CCCTTATATGCGCGGCGGTAATCACCAACAGCGCTGTCACAATAAAGGATTTGAGGCCGGAACACCTCACGATGTTTTTTGGAAAGCTGAGCGAGACGGGCGCTTCCTTTGACATACGCGGGAAAAGCGTAAAAGTAAAGCCGGCCGGAAGAAGGCTGAAGGCGGTTGATATCATTACAGAGCCTTATCCGGGGTTTCCTACAGACATACAGGCGCAGTGGATGGCCCTTATGAGCACGGCTTTGGGCAGGTCAATGATTACGGAAAACATCTGGGAAAACCGTTTTATGCACGCTCTTGAACTGGCAAGAATGGGAGCGGATATAAAAATTGACGGAAACACAGCGGTTCTTGAAGGCGTTAAAAAATTAAGCGGCGCGGATGTCATGGCATCGGATTTGCGCGCATCGGCAGCGCTTATACTGGCAGGGCTGGCAGCTTCGGGAAGGACCGTAATAAGGCGCGTCTATCACCTGGAGAGAGGGTATGAGTGCCTTGACGGGAAGCTGAAAAAGCTTGGGGCAGCAATAAAATCTGACAGCGGCGGGCCTGCATGAGGCTGCAGTTTATCTTTGTGATGTGCGGGGTGGTTATTTTTATTTTATCCTCTTTTTTCGCGGCGTTTCTGGCTTACCGCTACGCGATAGCGCCCGGTTTTATATTTGTATTTCTTCTGGCTGAGGCGGTGGCGGTTTTTCTGGTTACCGCGTTTTTTCTGAAGAAGTATTACAGCCATATTATTAAGGCTGTCTCTGCCGCGCTCAGGCGTGATTACACGTTTGACGATGAGATAAAAAGAGACAGGGAGGCAGGTGATGTAATTGAACAAATCAGAGCGGGCCAGGAGCTGCTTGACTCAAAGGTGATACTGGAAAGAGAAGACATTACGCGGCTGCTTGACAGGCTTTTTGACATTAAAAAAGCGGCTGAGGAAAAGGCGTACAGCGGTGAGAGGTTAAAGACAGAGGCGGGTAATATAGACAAGTACCTTGAGTCAACATTAAAGCTCTTCGACAGAATCAAGGCAATAAGCATTGAGATTAAGAACACATCAAGAAGCATAGATGTGGAGACGCAAAAAGTGATGAAAGACGCGAAACAGCAGTCTAACATGGCCACTCAGGGCGTAAAGGCCATAGGAAAGGAAATACAGGGGATAACTGAACTCAAGCAATCCCTTGTGTCATCAGCCAGGCTCATAGAGGAGCTGCTTGAGATGTCAAAATCAATAAAGAAGTTTGTCGTCAGGATAGCGGAGATGGCAAAAAAGACAAACCTGCTTGCTTTAAACGCGGGAATAGAGGCTGCGCGCGCCGGCGAGGCGGGAAAGAGTTTTTCCGTGGTCGCGGAGGAGATAAAGACGCTGGCCGCAAATTCAAACCAGTCAGCGGGCGAAATTACAGATGTGCTTCACGCCATACAGGAACGCACGGCAGAGGTTATTGAGATGATCAGGGTCACGGAGAGAATCGAGGACAACATAAAGACGTTTTACAGGACCGGGGATATATTCATTGATATTGTAAAAGAGGTAAAATCAATCGAGAAAATAATAAAATGCATAACGGGCTTTACCGAAGACCATTTTACGGACAGCGAGCTGCTTTACAGGATAATAATGGATGTCTCCAAGAAAGTTGATGATTACCGTAAAATTGTATCACGCATAGACGCGGGCGCAGAGGAGATCATGAAGAGCAGTTTTGAGCTGAACGCGAGGCTTGAGGAGGCGCGCATAAGCGTGGAAGTGGTTTCGGAAAACAAGAAGAGGGAGGGTGTCAAATGAGCGGGACAGAGAACAACCGGATTACCGAGGCGCAAAGGCAGATAGAAAGGCTGATGAAGTTAAAGGAGCAAAAAGAGTCAAAACCCGCGGGCACGGCGGCTGCGGGCAGGCCGGCGGCTGAAGCGGCCGCGTTGAAAAGGAGGCATCCTGTAAAAAGGGCCATTCCCGCCAAGAAAGTTTCAATGGCCCGCCTGGAGAGGACTGTCTATGAAAGGCTTCACAGGATAATGAAGGGCATAAACGCGTCAGGCGGAAAAAAAATAACAAAGGACAGGATAGTTAATACCATACTGAAGGAATTTTTTGAACTTGATATTGATTTCCTTTTGTTAAAAGATGAATATGAGGTGAAGCGGTTATTATCAAGGATTGAGAGGCAGTAAGAAATGAATGAAGAAAAGCTGATTGCTGTATTGGCTGAGAAAGAGGCGCTTGTCAGGGCGCTCGTCGGGCTGTCACAGAAACAAAACAGCGCGCTCAGGGAAAAGGCACTGAGCCGGGCAGCTGAAATAGATATTGAAAAGTCCGAATGTTCCGCGAAAATAGAGGCTCTTGACCGGGAGCTTCGGGTTTTTGGCGCGCCGGGGAAAGAACACTCAAAAACACCCTTAAACACAGTGAAAAATATTAATTCAGCGTTTGAAGAGTTAATTAATCTGGAAAAACAAAACGAGGCGCTGGTTTCATCAATGGCGGAGCATCTGGCAAATGCGCGTACAGAGTCATACAGGAAGCTGGCCGGCCTTTAAGAGCGCTTTTATTTTATTCTGTTTGTATGGCGGGTATTCCGTGTTTGTATATAAAACAGGGTTTCAGCAATGAGGAAAATGAAAATTATGGTTGACAAAAAAAGCGGATTTCAGTAATATAAATATAC
>DSBP01000063.1 GCA_011049465.1 bacterium
AACTGAAACTTCCCGCGCAGAAAAAGATTAAGACGGGGTATTCAACAAACAACGAGGTGCTGTTGTCGCTTGAAAACATGCACCCGATAGTGCCGGGAATACTCAGGCACAGGTCGCTTGCCAAGTTCAAAACCTCATTTCTTGATGTTATCGCGGGCTTTCTCTCGAAAGAGGATATGATACATCCTGTTTACAATCAGACCGTGACAGCGACCGGACGGCTGTCGTCCTCAGGCCCAAATATACAGAACATACCCGTACGCGGCGCTGAGGCAAGGGAGATAAGAAAGATATTCATACCGCTGCGCAGGGAAGATTTTATTTTCAGGGCCGATTACTCGCAGATAGAGCTCAGGATACTCGCGCACCTGTCGGGCGATAAAAAAATGGTTGAAATTTTTAAGGAGGGCGGCGACATACACGAGGCTGCCGCGCGGGAGATATTCTCCAGGCCCGAAGGCGCCATAACAAAGGATGAGCGCCGCGCTGCTAAGACCATAAATTTCGGCATTGTGTACGGCATGAGCCCTTACGGGCTTGCAAGGGCGCTTAAAATTTCAAACCCCGAGGCTGCCGGCTACATTGACAGGTTCTTTTTTACTTTTCCCGGCGTAAAGGCGTATCAGGAAGAGACAAAAAAAGCGGCTCTGCAAAACGGGTTTGTGTCAACGATGGCGGGGCGGCGCAGGTATATATCAAACATTGACAGCCGCAACAGGACAATCAGGGAATTTGCCGAAAGGGCGGCCATCAACGCTCCCATACAGGGGACAGCGGCCGATATAATAAAAGAGGCAATGATAAACATAGACGCCGCGCTTGAAAAAAACGGGATGAATTCAAAGATGATACTTCAGGTGCATGACGAGCTTGTATTCAGCGCGGTAAAGAGCGAGGGCGCCGTGTTAAGGGCAATGGTTACGGAATTGATGGAGGCGCCTGCAAGGCTGAGGGTTCCTGTCACAGTGACGACCGGAGAAGGGGAAAACTGGTATGAGTGCGGCTAAGCCATCCGGGAAAAAGAGGCGGAGAAAAAGGCGGTTTGTGGCCGGAATAACGGGCCAAATAGGCGCGGGCAAGTCCACCGCGGCAAAGGCATTTGCCGCGCGCGGGTTTAAGGTCATTGACGCGGATAAAACCGCCCACTCGCTCTACGGCCCGGGAACAGCTCTTAACCGGAGGCTGAGGAAAATTTACGGCAGCGGTTATTTTCTTAAAGACGGCAGTCCTGACAGGAAGAAACTGGCTGAACGGGTCTTTAAAAATATCTCCGAATACAGGAAATTCACATCGCTTGTTTACGGGCCGCTGAACAGGAAACTTTTGTCCGAGATAAAAAAGGCGGGAAAGTTCGCGGCTGTTGACATGGCGGTCCTGTTTGAATCCGGGTTTTATAAGAAGGTGGACGCTGTGATTTATGTGAGCGCTGACGCCGGGGAACGGCACCGGAGAGTCGTTCCTGTGCTGGGGGAAAAATTTGTAAAAAGGGCGGAAAAATTCCAGTCAGCCTTTGGAAATTCAAAAAAGATTGCATTAAGCTCGTATATCCTATATAATAACTCAACCGGGCGGATTTTGCGTAAAAACGCCTTTGAAATAATAAAAGAGATCAAAAACAAGGAAGTGGGCTGATGGACAATAAAGCGCGCGAGGAAAGGCAGAAGGAGCAGGAAGAAAAGATAAATAAGATACTGGGCAGAATAAAGGCGCTTCCGACATTGTCTCTGGTAGTTGCCAAGGTGATTCAGGTTGTATCCAATCCGCTTACATCCGCGTCGGACCTCAGCAATATTATCACCGTTGACCAGGCGCTGACAGCAAAGGTTTTAAGGCTGGCAAACTCGGCTTTTTACGGTTTTCCGTTCAGGATAAAAAATATAACACAGGCCGTATCCATACTCGGGTTTGATACGATAAGGAACCTTGCCCTTACGGTCTCGGTTTACAAGGTCTTTACGGGCGAGGCAAATACCGAGTTTTCCCACGCGGATTTTTGGAAGCATTGCGTTGGAGTGGCTATCTGCTCGAGCCTTCTGGCAAAAAAGATAAAATACCGGTCGCCCGAAGGCGCGTTCACCGCGGGGCTTCTGCACGACATAGGCAAAAGCTTCTTTGACCAGTACATGCATAAGGAATACAAGGACACGCTCGCGTACGCGAGAGAGAATAAGATATCCATTGAGGAGGCGGAGAAGGAAGTTATAGGCGTTGACCACGCGGTGGTCGGAAAGCTTATGGCGGAGCGATGGAACCTGCCTCACGAGCTTAAGGCGGGAATAGCCCGGCACCATCATCCCGAGGAGGAAAAGGAAGAATCTGTAATGGCAAATATTGTCTTCACGGCAAACATACTCTGCAAGAAAAAAGGAGTGGGTTTTTCGGGAGACAACATAATCAAGCCGATAAGCAAGGAGGCGCGCGAAATCCTCGCGTTAAATGATGAATCAGAGGAAAAAATTCTCACGGCCCTTGAAAGGGAACTGAAAGAAGCGGAAGCCTTTATCAATATGCCGCAATAACGCGGCAGGAGGGAAAGAGTGGCAGCCGAAGAAGAAATTCAACAGCTAAAAGAGTACATTAAAAACCTTGAGGTTATAAACGAGGGGTTGAGGCATTCGTTTGAGGAACTGACAACGCTTTACAGGCTTGTTGATATAATTAC
>DSBP01000208.1 GCA_011049465.1 bacterium
CCCATACCGCTGTTTTCGTACGCTGCCGCAACTTTCAATCTTAAGTCTTTTTCCCTCTTCGTTTTTGCAGCCGCGGACTAAAGTCCGCGCCTACATTTAACCATTCACCTCAATTCAAAACCCGCTCAAACCCTTCGTCCCGCGCTCCTTAACTTTCAGCTTTCAATTTTAAGTTTTCAGTTTCTCTTTCTCACCATCATCCCGCAAGGAAACGCGGACAGCGCCTCGCCTACGCTCAGCTTTCCTTCAACATTAATCACCCTTCCTGTTATTGCGTCCGTGTATTCGCCCGCATGCTCCCGGGCAATTTCAATAAAAGTATCCTTCCATGTATCCGCACCGAGCGGCATCTCCCCTTCTTTGCAAAGCTGGGTAAAAAACCTGGGCGCGAGCGCCATAACACGGTTTTCACCGTATTCCCTCATGAAACATATTATATTTTCCTTAAACCGCCCCTCAGCGTAAAGCGGAATATACCCGCCTTTGTCAAAAACCTCCCTGTTGTCAAGCCTTGCCTTAAGCAGCCTTCTCATTAAAAACATCTTTACTCCGCCATCTTTCATATCCGCGAGCAGCCCGTGTATCGGCCCTTCTGTATCAGCCTCCTGCCTGCTTATCGCAGCCAGCATCTTTATCCTGAGCCCGTAATCAACCCTTCTCCGGTTGTCAGGGTCAACAAAGGAATAATCCCATAGTTCGCACCCCTGATAAAAATCAGGTATTCCCGGAGAGGCTGTTTTAAGCAGGACCTGCGAAAGCGAGTTCAGTTTTCCGTAAAAAGAAATCTTTTTAAAAAAGCCGGCGTACTCCTTCTCAAACCGCGCCTCATTTCCCTCTCCTATTATCCTGTCAATAAAAGCAATTACCGCGTTTTCATACCCCTCATCCGGCTTTATCCACGCGGTATAGACCTTTGCCTCGCGCACCGCCTTTATCATATAGTCCTTAACCCTCTGCCTGTATTCCACGCTGATACCCTCATCAGGCATTGAGCCAATAAGCGCCTGGTAGATAAGATACTCGTCATTCCTGTCTATTTTTATCCTTGGCGGAGCAGCGTTTATCTTTTGCCAAGCCTTTACCTTAGCCTCCCATTCCCCGGGTATTTCGGACAGGACATTTATCCGCGCCCTCGCGTCCTCTCCCCTTTTTGTGTCATGAGTCGCCGTGGTGTTTATTCCATAGGGCCACTTTTCCGCCTTTCTTTTGTTGTAATTATGAAACTCCGCTCCTGTCACTCCAAACTCACCGGGGCTTCCTCCCACCTCATTTAAGGATATGAGCCTGTTATAAATATACAAAAACGTGTCCTCAAACCCCTTTGCCATAAGCGGCCCGGTCAGCTGCTGAAACCGTTTAAGCAGGTCGAGCGCCATGGCTTTTTGCTCATCCCCATAGCCTTTTGAGATTTCAAGAAGGAGGAACTTCCGGATGAATTCAAGCTCGTAATCAAGCCCGCGGTTATGAGACTTTGCCGCGTCAACAGCGGCGTTTATGTATTTTTTATCCTGTGCGGAAAAACCGGCCTCGCCCGCGTATGTCCTGTAAACCGGAAAATAGGCAAGCACCTCAACAAGCGCCCGTTTAAGCGCGTAGCTTGTAATATCGGCCCCGTGCCTGTCCATTCCCACAGCTTTTTTCATTATTACCGCGAGGTTGTCCACGTCTCCGGCCATTCGCTTCCCTATTATAAGCCTTTTTTTGGCGGTCACAAGATTGCGGTAATCAGCAACGACGCGGGCAAATCTTTTGTAAACAGAATCCATCTTTTTAACATTCTCTTTTCTGCAGAAAAGCCCGTTGGTAAAATTAAGGAATTCATACCCTGTTGTCCCCTCAACGGGCCAGCCTTCGGGAAGTTCCTCATCCCGCTCAAGGATTTTTTCAACCGCCAGATAGGTGTCTCCGATTCGCTTTTTAAGTTCCCGCAGGTAGCCGAGCGGCTTATAGAGCCCATCTATGTGGTCAACCCTTATCCCTGTAAATTTTCCTTCTGCTGCCATCCGGTTAATAAGCCTGTGAGTATCTTCAAAGACTTCCGGGGTTTCAACCCTTACGCTCACAAGCTCATTAATGTTAAAAAACCGCCTGTAATTTATCTCCTCGGCCCCGACCTTCCAGAAGCAGAGCCTGTAGTTCTGCATTCCCAGCAGTTCCTCAAGCGCGGAAAAACTTGCCGGATTGCCCGGCGTGCCGTTATAACCTTTTACAGCGGCGTCAATGTGCGCCCTAACCCCCCAATTAGCCGTATAAAGCTCCCACAACAGCATCTTGGCCAGCCCTGCCTGCTCTGACGACGCCTTTTCCGCGGACAGCGCCAGCGTCTTCATTGAGCTTACAGCGCCTGAAAATTTCAGGTATTCGGCGCTTTCACTGCCGAGCGTATCCGACAGCGCCTCCATACCGGGTTCAAGAATAAAAGCGTATGATTCGGGGTTTAGCGGAAACCGGTTGTCATAATAGTCAATTGTAAACCCATCTTCACCGAACGACAGCCTGATTTCCCCGTTCTCAAGCGTCTCTCCGAAAAACCCGCCCAGAAACGGCGCGAGCAGTTTTCCCTTAATATTTTCCTGCTGGTGCTCCCAGTTGATGTCAAAGAAACCGGCATACTGCGACTTTTGGCCGTGCTCAAGAATATCCCTTATATATGCG
>DSBP01000004.1 GCA_011049465.1 bacterium
ATCAATATAGAGCCTGCCGGTTTTCAGCGGGTTAAATGGCTGAGGGTAATGCTCCGCCTTGGTAATTCTGAATACAGAAGACTCAGGCAGCGGCGTAGGCGTAAACGTGGCTGTCGCGCTTAAGTAAACCGTTGGGCTAACCGTGTTTGTAAGCGTCGGCGTCATCGTCTGTGTGTTTGTGTGTGTTATAGTGAGACTTGGAACCTGAAACGTGGAACTTGGAACCACAGTACCTGTCATTGTAACAGTATGTGTTTCGGTAAAACTTGGAACCGCAGTACTTGTCCTCGTAAACGTCGGCGTTATTGTGGGGGTAAACGTAGCTGTAGAATCCGGCGGCACAGGCGTCCATGTTTGTGTTATTGAAGGCGTGTGCGTTGAAGTTGCGGTGTTAACCGTTGACGGTGTCCGGGTAACAGTAAACGACGGAGTTACTGTCGGAGGCACAGGCGTTGACGTGCGCGTAAATGTCGGCGTTCCCGTCCGCGTTCTTGTAGCAGTGGATGTCTCGGTAAAACTTGGAGCCTGAAACGTGAAACTTGGCGTGGCAGTACTTGTCCGCGTAAACGTCGGCGTCATTGTAGGAGTAAAAGTAACGGTTGAATCCGGAGGCACAGGCGTCCATGTCCGCGTTATTGAAGGCGTATGCGTGCTCGTGCCCGTTCGCGTAAAAGTCGGCGTTCCTGTCCTCGTCCTTGTGAATGTCGCTGTCGGCGGAACAGGCGTGCGCGTCCTCGTAAACGTCGAAGTAGGTGTAAAGCTGTTGGTTGGAAGCTGTGAGTTGGTAGCTGTAAATGTCGGCGTTCCTGCCCTCGTCCTTGTGAATGTGGCTGTCGGCGGCACGGGCGTACTCGTCCTTGTGAATGTCGCTGTCGGCGGAACGGGCGTACTCGTCCTTGTGAACGTCGGCGTTCCTGTCCTCGTCCTCGTGAATGTCGCTGTCGGCGGCACAGGCGTCGATGTCCCCGTAAACGTGGGCGTGCCTGTTCCCGTTCTTGTGAATGTCGCTGTCGGCGGCACAGGTGTCCGCGTCCTCGTGAACGTCGGCGTTCCCGTTCTTGTCCTTGTATTCGTAGGTGCCACTACAGCGCCCTCAAGCCTTATGTTGTCAATCAATACCGTATAATCCGAATTTGAATTATTTATAAAAACAATAAAATCAATCATTGTTTGGCCTGCCTCAAGCATTGTCGAAAGAGGCACACTTACGGTCTTCCACGTGTTGTCTATGCTTCCTCCGCCGGCAACATAACCCGTAATATCAGGGTAATTATCGCTCCAGTTAATTCTCAGCAGCAGATTTGATACTGTACCCGCTGTTGCCCTTATCTCAAAGACAATACTGGTATTCGCGCCTATCGCGACATCATCTGTTTTATCCCACCTGTGCTCCTGCCACCAGCCCGGATTTGTGTAGTAAAGCCTCATCGCGTTTCCCGTTACTCCGCCCGTCACCTGAGTCATCGTGCCTGAGCCGCCGTTATATACTGTCCCGTCCTGCAGGCGGTATCCCGCAGTATCGCCGTCATAAATGAGTGTATATGGAGGCTGCGGGGTTGATGTCGGCGTAATTGTCGGGGAATAAACGGGCGTCCTTGTAGGCGTACTCGTGGGCGTGCCTGCCGCGCATACGGGAAATATCATGCCCGGGCGGGCGTCACGGAAAGGTTCTGACGCGCCGCGCAGTTCGTTTTCCAGGTCTCCATAATCCCCCGCACCGGCGTTGTTTGATGTCCACGGGAATATTCCCTGCCAGCTGTTCGCGTACGCGTTGTTAAAATCCGTCTGTAAATACCCCGGAGTATTTGAACCATCACGGGTCGAACCGAATTTGTTGGGCGTCTCGCCTACAACAGCGGGCCTGTCATTGGGAAGGCCGTAATCAGAAGGAGTCATTGTAAAAGGGACTCCCCATCCGGTACTCACCTGCCAGTAGTAATAGTGCGGCGACCAGAAATCGAGCCTCGCGAGCGGCCTGTCCGCAGGAACTGAAATATGCGCCTGCAGCGCCGCGTCGCTCACTTTATTGGAACCGCCGTACGGTTTGGTATCCGTATTATGCTTTATTGTCCCCATCCCCACTGTCACAAGTACATTTGTCCCGTTCGCGATGTTGTGTTTGCGTATGGCCACAGCGGCCTTTGCCCAAAGCTGCTGAAAACGCGCCCACTGTATTCCTCCGTCGCCGCTGTCCTCTCCAACGCATGCCCACTCAGGCTCATTAATCAGGTCTATTGACCAAAGATAGGGATTCGCGGCGTAACGCTCAAGAAAAGGTATAAGGTAATTGTTTATGTAACTATCAATATTGGCGTCACTGTTAATCATGTTTCGCCAGCGCTGATAGGTGGTGTACCTGCTTTTGAAATGGTCAAAAGACATCAGTGTTGCCATTACATAAACCTTGCGGTTGCGCGCTATATCAAAAAAACTGTCGAGATGCGTCCAGTGATTTGCCGTAGCTCCCGATATCAGCCCCGCAGTACTGATGTTTATCCCCACTTCCCCGCTGCATGTTATCCAGACCCGCGAGGAATTTACGCCCGCCTCGTTTAAATCCCTGTAATGGTTATCCCAGAAGGTTGCGTTATAGTCCCCCCCAAAATCATTCCACCTGTCCCACGGCGTATTGC
>DSBP01000177.1 GCA_011049465.1 bacterium
CCTATGGATGTATATGCCGAATATCTCAAGGCCGATACGCCTCACGAAGAGCCGGAGTTTTATGGGATCCACGTTCTCAAACGAGGACATATCCGACACGTCGTGGGAAAACAATTATGACGCTGAGATTACAAAGGTGCGGAAGGATTCCGTACTGCTTGTCCTTGCCGCGAAGCGCAGGGATGTCTCCTACGCCAGGATTGAGATGTGGGTAAATGAGGAAAAGAGGTTTCCGGTTGAGGCGCATTATTACGGGTTGTCGGGAAGGCAGGTCAGAAAAATGTCCTTTTCAAACGTAAAGGAGATGGCGGGCAGGCTCAGGCCGCTTGACATGAAGATGGAGGACATGCTTGAAGAGGGGGCCTACACAGAGGTAAAGCTCATATCCATGGAAGAGCTGAAGGAAGTGCCCGATTATTATTTTGACCAGACACAGATGGGGAGATGATTAAGAAGATTCGGGATTCATATTCGTGATTCGTTATTGCGCATAAGGAGGCGTTTATGAAAAGGTTTGTAATCGCGGCGGCGTTTGCATGTGTTTCTGCGGTTTTGTTCGGCATTGAGGCGAATGTTGAGCTGGAGTCAAACTTTTTGTACACGACATACATTAAAAATGAAACCTTCAGCGCGCTTACTCAGACGGTTTCGGTTGATTCGCTTAATGCATACCAGCTGATTGGGTTAAAGCTGAGGGAAAACATAAATAAGGTACGGCTGGTATTTGACGCGCGGTTTTTCTATTTTCCCGCGTCAAATGAGCTGCGTTATGAGATAGACAACGCATATTTTCAGGTGCCTCGCGGCGCTTCTGTGCTGTACGCGGGCAAGCAGAGGATAAGGTGGGGCACGGGCTACGCGTGGAACCCGTCTGACAAACTCCAGCAGCAGACTCTTGTAATTGACACCATAAGGGAGGCGCCGGGTATTTACGGGGTGCGGTTTGACCGTTCGGGCGGGTTTTTGTCATCCTCGTTTATAGTATCCCCGTCACCTGCCGGATATGCCGGGGATTGGGGCGAAAACTTCACGCTCGCGGCGCAGCTTTACAAACTGATAGGCACGGCTGATGTGTTTGTTAATTCCATTTACAGGCACAACTCGCTTCAGACAATAGGCGCGGCCTTATCCTGGGACACAGGGCTCTTTGTCCTGAACTTTGAGGGGGCCGCGATACGTTATATGGAAAGAGAGCTGAACCTCTTAAGATACACGGGTAGAAAGTCCACGCGTGATGTTGAATATGACTTTACAGCCGGAATCAACAGGACGCTTGGGGATAATGGGATGCTTGTGCTTGAGTATTACAGGCACAACTGGGGTATTGGTAATGACGGGTTCGCGGACGCAGCGGCCGGCTATGAGGACGACCCCGCGCTTTTAAATTTCCTGAGGATGGGGGCCAAGAAGGATTACGCTGCGCTCAGCCTGTCGTGGAACCATAAGGAAGCATGGGCGTTTAATGCCTCTGCCATATTCGGCTTAAATGACGGCAGCATAATAGCGTATCCGTCGCTCAGTTATGTGGAAAACAACAACTGGGATTTTACGGCCGGATACATACACAATTTTTCAGAGAGAAGAAACCCCGAGGGTTATTATGCGTTGCCGTTTTATAACACGGTGGAGATGAAGATACGGGCCTACTTTTAGGCAAAAGGAGAAAAAAATGAAAAAGGTTATAAGCGTAAAAAACGCGAAAAAGGAATACGTGCTTGGAAAAACAAAGGTTGAGGCGCTGCGGGGCGTTGGACTTGATGTGGGCGAGGCTGAGTTTATGTGCGTGGTCGGGCCGTCAGGTTCGGGCAAGACAACCCTGCTCAATCTGATAGGCTGCCTTGACGCGCCGTCGTCAGGAGAGGTTACGCTCTTTGACGGATATGATGTCTCGAAATTAAAGGACAGGGAAGCCACGGCGCTCAGACGGGATAAGATAGGGTTCATATTCCAGACATTCAACCTCATCCCCGTTCTTAATGTCTTTGAGAACATCGAGTTCCCGCTCATAATACAGGGAGTGAAGGCCGATGAACGCAAAAAGAGGGTTGACGCGATAATTGATGAGGTGGGATTAAGGGAGTTTGTAAAGCATAAGCCTGATGAGCTCTCGGGCGGGCAGCGCCAGAGGATAGCTGTTGCGCGCGCCCTTATCACGAACCCGCCGCTTGTCCTTGCTGACGAGCCGACCGCGAATCTTGACAGGGAAAACGGCCTCAACGTGCTTAATATCATGAAGAGGATGAACAGGGACCACAAGACAACCTTTGTTTTTTCGACGCACGACCAGAGGGTGATGGAGCAGGCTGAGAGGATTGTGGTGCTGGAAGACGGGGTCGTTAAAGAATAACTGAAAGTTTAAAACTGAAAGCTGAAATCGGATTTGTTTTTTACAGGTTGCTAAGCAGCCATTGCCTTAACACACACTGACGCAGGATGGGGCCGGTAGCGGAAAATTTCGTCGAGAACACAGGGCGCGTCTGTATTGCGCGCTATTCGACTCCATCCCAAACACCTATGCCCTGCATAAGAGTTACCGCCCTAACACCCGCGCAAGCCTAATCGCGTATATTCACGAGTCAACAAACGAACAGGCTCGCCGCCGATGTAAATCGGCGAAATTTCTCCGCTGCC
>DSBP01000171.1 GCA_011049465.1 bacterium
CTAAAAAACCGCGATTTGTCAAGTCTTTTTTTATGCGAATTTGCTTTTTTTTTGTTGTTTGAAGAATTAGGGTGATTTTATTGGCGATTTTCAGTGTTTAAAAATGAAGTTGCGGAATTACTGTGTTTTAATTATCACTTTTCACTTCGTCTTATCCTTAACTATAAAACATCATATATAAAATGCTGAATTAAAATCCCTCACTGCACCTTGTTCTGCCATGACAGATGCAGGTTCCCCTCACCCACAACAGCCTCGAGCTGGGTTAAAAGCTCCTCGTTCACCTTTACCCTGCTGTTATCATCAAGCGCCATGGTGACATCCGAGTTATCCTTCGCGTGCATGTGCAGTATTACCTCTGTCTCCCCGCCCCTGTGCATCGCGAGTATATTATGCATCTCTTTCAGCGCTGTCTCCTCAAGCCCGATTTCGCGCAGTTTAATGTGCAGGTACCTGCCCAGCTTTTCATACGCCTCCTCTATTGTTATGATGGAATCCAGGAATACGACAGCCTTCTCGTCAAAGAACCCGACTCTTCCGCGTATGACAAAAATCACGCCGTTCCTGAAAAGCGTCTTTTTTTCCTCAGTCACCTTCTCATTGGCGTAAACAGTTATGCTGTCGGTCAAATCCTCGAGCCTGAAACTTACCTTTTCCTCCCTTTCCGGCGTAAGCTTCTTGCGCAAATCATCAAGCACGCCGCCCAGGATTACCCTGTCCCCCGCCGATACATTTCCGTGCTTGATTTCGCTTATGGGAACGGCAACGCTTTTCAGCAGTTTTTCAAATTTTGCCAGCGGGTGGTTTGATATATAAAGCCCGAGAACCTCCTTTTCAAACGATAATATGGCGCTCTCCTCCCAGTCCTCGGCGCTGTTGACCGCAACCGCGGATGGCTTTTCCTCGACGCCGAACAGCTGCCCCTGGCCCGCAAGTATGTCTTTTTGTCTCTTTTCTCCCAGCTTCATGGCCGCCTCAACCGATGCAAAAAGAGCCGACCTCTTTTCAAGGGTAAAATCAAACGCCCCTGCCTTTATCAGGCTTTCTATTGTTTTCGAATTAACAGCCTTCATGCCCACCTTTTCGCAGAAATCATAGATGCTTTTATACTCGCCCTTTTCCGCCCTCTGCCTTACAATCTCCTCGGCCGCGGACACTCCCACATTTTTAATGGCCGCCAGGCCGTAAACTATCACCCCGCGCTGAAACGTGAATGAAACGCCGCTTTTATTCACGTCAGGCGGCATAAGCTTGATATTGAGCCTGCGGCACTCCTCAACATACTGCGCCACTTTTTCCACTTTATTCATCACGCTGGTGAGCCACGCGGACATGTATTCGCCCGGATAATGAGCCTTTAAATATGCGGTGTGATACGAGACAACCGCGTAGGCAGCGGCGTGCGATTTGTTGAATCCGTACTGGCAGAACTGCTCCAGTTTTTCAAAGAGCGCCTCAGCGGCCTCTTTTGCCGCGCCCCGTTCAGCCGCGCCTTTTAAAAAGTCAACCTTCAGCAGGGCCATCTCTTTTTCCTTTTTCTTGGACATTACACGCCTTAAAATATCGGCGCGCGCCATTGAAAAACCGGCAATCTTGACCGCGATTTCCATCACCTGCTCCTGATAGACCGCGATGCCGTACGTCTCCTTCAGTATCGGCTCAAGCCCCGGAAAATCAAATTCAAATTTTTTGCCACGCCTTCTTTTAATATACTCGTCTATCATGTCCATCGGGCCCGGCCTGTAAAGCGATATTATGGCTATTATATCCTCAAACGACTCGGGCTTCATCTTCATCAGCACGTCCCTCATCCCATCGCTCTCAAGCTGAAACACCCCGGATGACTCCCCGCGCGCGAGCATGGCATAGACCTCCGCGTCGCTGAAATCATCATTTGAAAGCAGCACTTCTTTTCCCGTATTTTCCTTTATCATGCCCAGCGCGTTCTTTATGACAGACAGGTTTCTTAAACCGAGTATATCAAATTTAATGAGCTTTGCCCTGTCGAGCGATTCCATCGGGTATTGCGTCATGAGGTTTAAATCAGAACGCGATTCATCCGTATCCTTGGGCTTGGCGACAGGCACGTATTCCGTCAGGTCATCGGGCGCTATGACTATTCCCGCGGCGTGCGTCGAGTCCTGCCTTAAGAGCCCTTCTATTTTTATCGCGTAGTTTACAATCTCCTCCCTTGTCTTGTCGTCATTTGTGTATGCCACGAATTCCGGGTTCTTCATCACGTTTTCAAAATTCATGTTCGGCCCTTCAGGGACCATCTTTGCCAGCCTGTCCACTTCAAAAAGAGGGACATCAAGAACCCGTCCAACGTCCCTTATTGCCTGCCGCGGTTTTAGAGTCTGAAAGGTTATTATCTGCGCGGTCCTTTCCCTTCCGAACCTCTGCACAATATACTCAATTATCCTTCCCCTCTCATCGTCGGAAAAATCAATGTCAATATCGGGCGGGGATACCCTGTCAGGATTCAGAAAACGCTCAAAAAGAAGGCCGTATCTCATCGGATCTATGGATGTGATGCCCAGAAGATACGAAATCAGGCTTCCTGCGGCGCTTCCCCTGCCGGGGCCGACCGGAATATTATTCGCGCGCGCGTAATTAATTATATCCCGCAC
>DSBP01000180.1 GCA_011049465.1 bacterium
CTTCTTGTGTAACTGTGCCATGAGACACCTCCTTTTTGCCCTAATTATATGCTAAAAAGGGGGTGTCCACTTTTAATTCATAAATCGTCCTAAAAGTGTCCACTTTTAATTCGTAGATGACACTGTTCTTTTCAGTATTGAGGATTATCCGTTTGTGTTGTATAATTAAAAGAAGGATGAGAAATCCGGGAATAAAAGGTGGTTCGATGTGGCGATAATCGCGGAAACAAAAAGGGAAAGAGAGATTCTGGAAAGCGTGACAGAAGTGCTGAAAAACGAGCTGAATCCGCAGTGTATTTACCTCTTCGGGTCAAGGGTCAAAGGCACATCCGGGCGTTATTCTGATTTTGATATATGGGTTGACTGCATGGAGCCGGGGTTTGAGGTGAAAAAAGGGCTTTTGGAAAAAATAGAAAAGATTTCAGGGCTTTATACCGTGGATGTTGTATTCAATAATAATGACACTGAGTTTAACAACATAGTAAAGCAAACGGGGGTTAAGGTATATGAAAAGTGACATTGCTTACGCGCTTGAAAAACTGAAAGATGCGGTTGAAAGGCTTAAGGAAGGCGTGGCTGCTGCCGGAAGCGGGCTTGAAAAGGACGGGGTTATTCAGCGGTTTGAATTTTCTTTTGAGCTTATGTGGAAGGCGGGGAAACTGATACTTGAGGACAAAGGCATAATAGCGGCAAATCCCAAGGATGTGCTTAAAGGAATGTTCCGGCAGGGTTGGCTGAAGAACGAGAACGGCGCGCTTGATATGCTTGAGGACAGGAATAAGATGGCGCATGTGTACAGCAGAAAGGCAGCCGAGGTTATATACGTCCGCATTAAGGAGTCTCATGCTGATTATATTGAACAGGCCTATAAGTCGCTGAATAGTGCCGTAAAGGAGGATAAATGAAATATCTTTTTATTTTGTTTCTTGCTGTTCCGGTGCCGGTTCACGCTTACCTTGACCCGGGAACAGGCAGTTACATACTGCAGATGATAATAGCCGGCATCGCCGGCGCGCTTCTTACAATAAAGATATTCTGGAACAATATAATGATGTTTTTCGGGAAATTATTCAAAGGGAAAAAGGGCAGGGATGGGCGGCGTTAATACGGCATCATTCAGGGACCCTTCGGGGTTTGTTTTTGAGCGGGGCGGTATTCTATACAGGCAGGTAAACAGCCGCTATGCTCCTGATTATGATTTAATAAAAAGTTCAGGCCTTCTCGATGAACTGCAGTCCGGCGGCATGCTCGTGGCGCATAAAGAGGCTGATTTAAGCCTTGCTCTTATGCCTGAATCCGCGTATAAAATAATAGAGCCCGAAAAAATTCCTTTTATTTCCTACCCGTATGAATGGAGTTTTTCAATGCTCAAGGACGCGGCCCTGCTTACCCTTGAGATACACAAAAGGGCAGTGAACAGAGGGATGTCGCTTAAAGACGCCAGCGCGTATAATATACAGTTTAAGGGCAGCCGGCCCGTCTTCATAGACACGCTTTCTTTTGAAAAGTATAAAGATGGCGAGCCATGGATCGCGTACGGCCAGTTTTGCTCGCATTTTCTTGCGCCTCTCGCCTTAATGGCGCTCAGGGACATCAGGCTTTCATCCCTTTTGCGCGCTTATATTGACGGCATACCCCTTGACCTTGCCTCAAAACTTCTGCCTTTTTTGACGCGGTTGAACATCCCGCTGCTTACAAACATCCATATGCATGCCAGGAGCAGGCTCAGATACGGCGGTAAAGGCATAAAAAAATCAGAGGTTAAAGGTAAAATATCAAAGTTTGGAATGCTGGCGATAATTGACGGGCTTGAGACCGCGGTAAAAGAACTTAAATGGCAGCCCCGGGGCACGCAGTGGGGAGGGTATTACAATGACACAAACTATACTGCGGAAGCCTTTGAAAATAAAGAGAAGATTGTAAAAAATATGATTGAAGAGACAGGCGTAAAATCAGGGCTTGTGTGGGACCTTGGCGCGAATGAAGGCGTCTTCAGTTCTATAGCGGCATCAAACGGGCATTATACAGCCGCGTTTGACATTGACCCGGCCGCTGTCGAAAAAAACTACATAAGGTTAAAGCACGACGACAACAACCGGATTATTCCGCTTCTTATGGATCTGACAAACCCTTCTGCGGCGTCAGGGTTCGGCAACGAGGAGCGTATGTCAATGAAAGAGCGGGGCCCTGCGGATATTGTGCTCGCTCTTGCCCTGATACATCATCTGGCCATTTCAAACAACACGCCTCTTTCAAAGGCTGCCGGTTTTTTCGCGGCATCGGGCAGAAACCTGATAGTTGAGTTTGTGCCAAAGGAAGATTCACAGGCCCGGCGCCTGCTCGCTTTCAGGGAAGACATATTTGAAGGCTACACAACCGAAGGGTTTGAAAGAGGTTTTAAAAATATGTTTGAAATAATAAGAAAAGAGCCGATACAAGGTACAAAACGCGTTCTATATTTAATGAGGAGGCTGTGATGGCAAAGAGGAAACCGGCAAAAAAGATATATGCGAAAAAGAGGGGAGCAAAAGAAAAAAACGCAGCGGCAAAAAAATCAATGGCGCCGTTTCACCCGTTTTTGCTCGCGGCATACCCGCCCTTATTTATCTTCGCCCATAACATAA
>DSBP01000252.1 GCA_011049465.1 bacterium
AGACGAGAAAGACGTGGGCGTAATGCTGCTTGATATCGGAGGGGGGACTACGGATATAGCTCTTTATTACAAGGGCGCGCTCAGGTTTGTAAAGGTCGTGCCGGTAGGCGGGCAGCATATTACAAATGACATAGTCACGGGGCTGCAGACGCCAAAGGCCACCGCGGAGGACGTGAAGAAAAAATTCGGCATTATTTATTCCGGTGACGCGCAGGAAGCGGAGGCCATTGAAATCCCGGAGATGGGAAGCAGCCGGATGATGAATGTTGAAGGGGCAAAACTGACGCAGATAATAAAGCCGCGCGTGCATGAACTGATTAAATTCGTGGAGGCTGAACTGGAAAAGGAGGGGATAGAAAGGGGAATGTACGCCGGGGGCATAATCCTGACCGGCGGCACGGCGATGATGAAGGGGCTTGACAGGCTGATTAAGGAGGAGCTTGATATAAGGGTAAGGATAGGCGCGCCGGTAAAAGAAAGGGTGGCGGGGCTTTATGATATAGTCAACACGCCCGAATACGCGACGGTTATCGGGCTCATAGAGCATTACCTTAAAGATGTGGGGCGGGGCACGCGGCTCATCGGGAAAAAGAGCGCGTTTGCGTCTTTTGTGGATTACATAAAAAAACTGATAAGCGATAACATATAAAAAAACAGGAGGTGTTGCATGGAGAATGAATTCTTGAAGTTTTCGATGGAGGATGAAATCGGAGGGGAATGCGGCGCGAAAATCAGCGTGCTGGGCGTCGGCGGGTGCGGGTGCAATATAATAAATGACATGACGGCCGCTGATATCAACGGCGTGGAACTGGTTGCGGTAAATACCGACCTGCAGTCGTTAAACAGGTCGGGCGCTGAAAAACTTCAGATAGGCAAAAAACTTACCTCCGGCAGGGGAGCGGGGAGCAAACCTGAAAAGGGGGAAAAGGCCGCGGAAGAGGACCGCGAGCTTGTAGAAGAGAGGCTGCGCGGGACAGATATGCTTTTTATTGTCGCGGGTTTGGGCGGAGGAACGGGTTCCGGCGCGTCTCCTGTTATAGCCGACGTGGCAAGGTCAATGGACATATTGACCGTAGGCATGGTAGTCACGCCGTTTGCCTCGGAGATGAAATACGGCGAGAAGAAAAAGATAGTTGAAGAGGCTGTGGCAAAACTTAAGGATAAAGTAAGCAATATTATTGTAATATCGAACGACAGGATAAGGGAGATTTGCGACAGGCAGCTTAAGGTGCAGGAGGCTTACAGGGAAATAAACGCGGTGATGATAAGCATTATAAAGGGCGTGATTGACATGATAACAAAATCAGGGACGCAGAATATTGATTTTGCGGATGTCAAGACAACGCTGAAACAAAAGGGAGACGCCTTTATAGGCATAGGCGGCGCTGCGGGTACGGACAGGGCGCAAAAAGCGCTGAGCCGGGCGATAAACAACCCGTTTGTCGGCAACGGCGATATTAAAGGCGCTAAGAATATTCTTATCAGCTTTGCCGGCGACATTGAGGTTGAGGAGCTTGACACCATAATGGAAGAGGTTCAGATGATGGCCGGAGAGAAGGCGTCCATTAAATACGGGCTCTTTGACGGCAGCGGCGCCAATGATGAGATAGACCTGGCTATTCTCGCGTCAGGAATAACGCACGCAACGGAAGAGGCGGACTGCGGCGAGGAAAAGGAAGTTCACGCAAAAAAACTTGATGACCTTGTCAAACAGTTTGTGGACAGCGACTATGAGAATGTGGACATCCCGACATTTAAGAGGATGACGGCGCCCGTGATAAAAAGGTTCAGTAACTGAGGCGGATGATGAAAAAAAATGTATTGCTGATAATTCTTATGATGGCGGCAGCGGCTGCTGCTTTTGCGGCGCAGGAAGAGTATGTAAATCTTTCCTACCTTGGCGAAGAGATTAAGGCTTCCTGGGTTTTTGTGCCTGAGACAACCGAAATACGCATAACCGGAAACGGCGGCAGAATAACGATTCTGCTGAATTACCCGTTTGTTATAAAAGACGGAAATGTTTACAGGGTGGACACCCCGCCTTTTGCCGAAAAGGGCCACATTTTTATAAGCGGGGAGACCTACAGGCTCATTGCCGCTCTTTTTGACGGAAAGCCGGCGGCAATTCAGACTGCGGCCGCGGAGGTTGAAAAGGCCGCGGGCGTGAGGATTGTGGAGGAACCGGTTAAAAGGGCTGATGTTGTTCCGGCAAAGCCGGAACCGGCGCGGGCGGCGGCAACTGCAGTGCCGACAGTTGTTCCGACGGCTGTTCCTGTGAAGGCTGCTGAAAAAGAGGCTTCGCCGCAGCCTGTTGCGGGAAAGAAACGGGACTACAGAATAATTGTGATAGACCCCGGGCACGGAGGAAATGACCCGGGTGCTGTGGGTAAGTCGGGCCTGCTTGAAAAGGAGGTAGTGCTTGATGTGGCGCTTAAAGTAAGGGATTACCTGAAAAAAGAAAAAAATGTGAAGGTTTTAATAACCAGGGAAGCGGATAAATACGTAACACTTAAAGACAGGGCGGCCTTCGCGAACAGGGAGGATGCCGACCTTTTTGTCTCCATACACTGCAACGCATCCACTAACAGGGCCGCGCGGGGAACACGAACCTATAT
>DSBP01000135.1 GCA_011049465.1 bacterium
CTGTTTATACTCTGATTACAGCGGTCATGAAGGTAAAAGCTGAAGAGGTAAAAACGTGGTTTTCAGGGAATACAGCAATAACAATACCCGCCCTGTACCTTATAATAAACGCGGCCTTTTTTTATGTACTGTGGCTTTCCGAGATTATTCCTTCCATTGCCGCGGGACAAACCCCGGCGAGTATCTCGGGCACGGGCCTCTCCGTGAACCCTGTGCATATTCTTGATATCGCTGTTTTTCTGCCGGCATTTATCATATCTTCTGTAATGCTTTTGAGGAAAGAGGCTGTAGGATACTGTTTTTTCCCGGTCATGCTTGTGTTTGCCCTGATAATGGGGATAGCCATACTGGGTATGGTCACAATGATGGCTGTAAACGGGGTCAGAGGGGAAACTGCGATGGTAGTGGTATTTTCCGTTATTACGGCCATAAATGCCCTGGTACTTACTGTGTTTATGAAGGGGATTACAGAAAAGGCAGCTGCGGCGAAACCGGGCCGCGCGCGTAAAACCGGGCGGTAACAGGATAAAAGAATGCAGGGGGCGGGATTAATTCCCGCCCTTTTTTGCTGTCCGGAAACAGAATGCGTTTAATCGCCGGAAATTCCGGTCTCTTCCGCTATTTCGGCCCTTTTCCTCTTATTCGCGTTGAGCTCTTTTTTTCTCATTCTTATATTTTTCGGCGTGATTTCCAGCAGTTCGTCGTGCTCTATATACTCCATGGCCTGTTCGAGGGAAAACTTCCGCGGGGGCTCAAGGCGTATGGCGTCATCGGACCCCGACGCGCGCATATTGGTCAGCTTTTTTTCCCTGCACACATTTATAATCATATCACCCTCGCGCGTGTTCTCGCCCGCTATCATGCCCGCGTAAACCTGCGCGCCCGGTTCTATGAAAAAACTGCCTCTGTCTTTCAGCTTGTCGAGCGCGTAAGCCACGGCTGCGCCGTCCTCCAGCACAACCAGGACCCCGCGGTTTCTTGAGGGGATATCGCCCCTGTACCCGCCGTATTCATAAAAGCTGTGATTGAGTATTCCCGCGCCGCGCGTATCTGTCAAAAACTCGTTCCTGAAGCCCAGAAGCCCTCTTGTGGGAATCATGAACTCGAGGCGCGTATAGCCGTCTTTTCCGTGCGCCATATTTGTCATGACGCCTTTTCTCGCGCCCATTTTTTCTATGACTGTGCCCGTATGCGCCGCGGGCACGTCTATGATTGCGTGTTCTATGGGCTCGAGCTTTTCGCCCTTGTCGCCCGTATGGAAAATTACCTGCGGTTTTGAGACCTGAAGTTCGTAACCCTCGCGCCTCATGTTTTCAATCAGTATGGCAAGCTGAAGCTCGCCGCGCCCCTTGACAATAAAAGACTCGGTTGATTCTGTCCTCTCAAGGATAATGGAGACATTGGTCTGGACCTCTTTCTCAAGGCGTTCAAGAATGTGGCGGGATGTTAAAAACCTGCCCTCTTTGCCTGCGAAAGGGGAGTTGTTGACGATAAAATTCATTGACATGGTGGGCTTGTCAATATCCATGGCGGGGAGAGCTTCCGGAAAATCCCTGCACGCCACTGTCTCGCCCACGTCTATTGTTTCGAGCCCGGCTATTGATACTATGTCGCCTGCCGAGGCCTCCTGCACCTCGGTCTTGCCGAGGCCGTCGAATGTGTAAATGCGTGAGACGCGGTAAGGCTCCTTTGTGCCGTCTTTTTTCATGAGAAAAACATCCTCGCCGTATTTTACCGTGCCGTTGTGAATCTTGCCCGTGCCCATTTTTCCCAGGTAATTGTCATAACTTATCGCCGAGACAAGCATCTGAAACGGTTTTGCGGGGTTTCCCGATGTGTTTTCCACGTGGTTAACTATCATGTCAAACAGCGGGGTCATGTCCCTGCTCTCGTCTTCCATGTGGTATTTCGCTATGCCGTCCTTTGCCGAGGCGTAAACCACGGGGAAGTCAAGCTGCGCGTCAGAGGTGCCGAGTTCTATGAAGAGCCCGAAAATATCATCCAGGACCTCGTGCGGCCTGGCGTTCGGCCGGTCTATCTTGTTTATCACGACAATGCAGTTTAATCCTGCTTCAAGCGATTTTTTCAGGACGTATTTTGTCTGCGGCATTGTGCCCTCAAACGCGTCAACAACAAGAAGGACCGTGTCAACCATCCGTAAAATGCGCTGAACCTCGCCGCCAAAATCAGCGTGGCCCGGAGTGTCAACTATGTTTATCTTAAAGCCCTTGTATTTAAAAGAGGCGTTTTTGGAGAATATGGTAATGCCGCGCTCGTGCTCAAGGTCAGTGGAATCCATAACCCGGTCCTGCAGTACCTGATGGGATTTAAATACGCCTGACTGCCTCAGCATGCAGTCAACAAGCGTTGTTTTCCCGTGGTCAACATGCGCCACTATGGCGAGGTTCTTTATTTTATTCAATGTTTTTCACCTGTTTTTTCGCTCCGTTCAAGGGTTTGTAAATGCGTGATTATAACGGGGCAGGGCTTTGTTGTCAACAGCGATTGTTGCCCGAAAAAACTGGATATTTGCCTAATATGGAGTATACTTAATAGTAGAAAGAGAGGCAGATGAACCCCGCCTC
>DSBP01000069.1 GCA_011049465.1 bacterium
ACATTATATTTTTGTTTACGGCCCTAAAAATCAGTTATATGCAAAAATCGGCATTACTTTCTTTTCACCCGGTTTCAAATCAACTTCTATAATCCTTTTCTGCTGTCCGGAAGCCGTTTCAAAAGTAACCTCAATACTATGTTTCCCGCGCTGCATAGGCACCCTTATAACGTGAAACCTTGCCGGAAGCGTCCGCCAGCTGCGTGTATCCGCCTGTTCGCTGGCCATATTATAAATTCCGGCCAAAAGACCCAACGTCTGATTTTTTCCCCCGTCGCTTATTGCCTGTGCCGCAAGATATTTAGCGGTTGCCCTTGCCACTGCTTTAAGAGTTATAAGAACGTTTTTATGTTCTAGGTTTTTAACAGCCATACTCGCTATATCCGCCGCTATACTTCCTCTATAAACCCTGCTTTTCAAAGAAACCGAAACATTTTCCACATTATATCCCCGCGGTACAAACTTCGGAAAGGCAACCGACACAAAAAACTTTTTTCCGCTGTTATCCTTTGTGGGCATACTTCTGTTAACGCTTTTTTTATAAGGCGCCATACCGTCATAAATTACAAGTATCACTTCTCCCCTTTTTCTTAAAGAACCGTATGTTTCGAATTTTTCTATACCGAATGCGGCTTTATATGCGGCCAAATCCTCGTCCCTGTAAAGAGCATGCGCCGTCCTTAATATATCTTCTTTCAGCGACCGCGGTATTTCAGTCCCGTAAATATCCGCGTGTTTTACATAAGTTTCATAACTGCGCCTGTAATCTATATACGCACTGTTAAGCTCCTGATTTGTGCCTGCTGCCTCAAAAGCAATTGCCGACAAGTACCTGGCAAAAGGATCCTCTGTGTATATATGCTCCTCATCATACCTGTCCGCCAGAAGGTTCAGGCGGTTGTTTACTTTTCTCGCTTCCACACGGGCTCCTTCAAAATCGCCAAGATACATAAAATTCAGGCTTTTCATTATATTTACCATTACCTGCTCAAAATCTTCGCCTTCATACGGCAGATTCATATCATTGGTCAAAAACGAACTTAAGTGCTGGGTCACGCTTTTTGTGTATAATTCCTCTATTAAAAGCTCCGCTCTTTCAAGATATTCGGTACTTTTTTTGTACTCGCCCATCATCTGCAGCACCGCGCCTTTGTCAAAATAATAAAGAAGTTCGTGATGCCCTTTATACTGTTTTTTCTCGGTTTCTATAATATCAGCCGCTGCCGCGTAATCACCGGAAGCGATCATTGTATCAACTTTCTTATAAAAATTTAAAACGGCACAGCCGCCCAGAAAAAGGGCGGCAAGTGCCGTAATAAAAAAGTGCTTTCTCATAATTTAATTAAAATCCCATTCCGGGGCGGTCAATAATTTTCATTATCTTCTTCTGCCCAACCCAGCTTTTTATATTTGTTGCCGTATCAAAAAGCTCCAGGTCTATCTGATAATACACGGCTCTTTTGCCTTTAGCCTGGTCAATAATTGATGTTATCTCGCCCCTGAGCATAAAATCCGCGGCAATTTCCTGCTTGAACTGTTTTCTTGTGGCATCAGAAGCATACTCCTGCATATCCGTCCTCTCATCCCTTATTTCCTGTCTTTCTCCGCTGTCAGCCACAAACCGCACATCTCCGGAATTTGTAATCTCTCTTTCGATGTCTTTCCTGAAAGTTGAAACTGAAATGTGTTCATCTGTCTTGTTGTGAATTGTTCCCACAATAACAATAGGCTCCCTGCCGTGGTCCCTCAAAAATCTTCTGAGCCAAGGTCTTTCAAGCATCTCTTTGATCATCTGCTCCGCAACAAGCTGAGAATCAGTCGCGTTCCATCTTCCGGAAAGATCAGCCACAGTGGACGAATCAACCCTTTTAATCGTTGTACCCGCACAGGACGCCGACATAAAAGCAACCGCCAGCACCAGCATTAAAACAACCGCTTTTTTCATCTTTCTCCTCCTTAAATATTTTTTATTCTTTTATTTCTTTTTTCAGAACCTGAAATTTATGCCGCCCTGCAGATTGAGCGCATTAATCTCATCCACAAATACCGCTGTCTGAAAAGGCGTAGGCGAAGTTGTCAGCGATTTTACCCAGCAAAGCCCCAGATTAAGCCCAAAACCGTTCTCAAACAGATAATCAACGCCTCCGGCAACTTCCGCGGCAATCAGATTTGTTCCAAAATCTCCGTAATACACCACGCCTGCTGTCACATAAGGCGTGAAATTATGGGGAAGAATATACCAGGTAACATTCATGTCAGCGGCAATACCCGGAAATGACGAACCCACACCCACTCCTATACCAACATACGGATTGATATTCTTGGAATACCCGATCCCCGCAACAAGCGGCAGCCCCATTTTTATTGAAATCTGGTTGTCCCTGAGATCCCTGGGATAGTAAGTCTTTTCCCTGTCTGTGTTTGTGGCCATAAGCCTGTCAACTTTTGAAGTTACTTTACCCGTGTACTCGTAACTTCCGTCTTCCCTTTTCACAACTTCCGCACTAAGCATTGAAACAGAAAAAACCAACAACATTGCAGCAACAATAAACCTTTTCATTTCACAACCCTCCTGA
>DSBP01000333.1 GCA_011049465.1 bacterium
AATAAAAAGCAAATAAAGGGCAAACAAAAAAAACTTGAAGTTTGCCCGGATAAGTATTATAATTATATCATTAAGGCAGTCAATAAAAAGAAGGTTTAGGGAAAAACCGAAGGAGGGAAAATGAAAAGGATTGTTGTTTTAACCGTTATGTTTGTTGTTTTTGCCGTATCGCTTTACGCCAGCGCGTGGAAGAGTTACTCGGATTATCAGGCGTATCTGGGGGCTAAGAA
The DNA here is from genome assembly GCA_011049465.1 of bacterium. Classification (GTDB taxonomy): domain Bacteria; phylum Oederibacteriota; class PGYV01; order PGYV01; family DSBP01; genus DSBP01. The sequence goes on from DSBP01000333.1 coordinate 231, forward strand.
AGAGGCGCAGGCAGGGGAAGAAGAGGGAAACACACTGAATGCGGTTGCCGCGTTTAAAAAAGCGGGGGAGCTGGCAAAGAAATCAGCCACATCCGAGATATACGCGTGGCAGCTAAACAACGCGGCTTACGCGCTTATCACCCACTTTCAGAAGCTGACGGATTACAGGGCAAAGATAGACAAGCTCGCCGGAATGCAGGCATCGCCTGAAAAGATGGCTTTTCAGCGGGAGATAGCCGAGTTTTTTAACCTTCAAATGGCGCTGCTTGCTGAGGCAAAAACCATTCTTGAGAGCCTTGAAGGCACTGAAAACGCCGAGGCTCCGATGGAAAAGGTAAAAAGCAACCTTGAATTTGTAACATGGGTCAAGGAGTTTGTGGCGGATAATACCGGAGAAGGAACAGAGACAAAGAAGCCGGCGGATAAAGAGTAATTTTTTTAAAAGAAGATAAACTGCGTTTTTAAAGGGAAAGCCGCATGTTTTAAAGCGGCTTTCCCTTTAAAATTTAAAAAACCTTTTCTTGAAACAAATCAAAGTTGTGCTATAATAACCAAAACTTTTTGCGTGAAGGAGCTTTAATTGGACAATCTGGTTGTAATTTTGATGAAAATAGGCGTTTTGATATTTTCTGTCGTGGTTCACGAGGTGGCCCACGGCATTACCGCGCTTAAGATGGGCGATGCCACGGCCAAATACGCGGGCAGGCTGACTTTAAACCCGCTGCCGCATCTTGACCCGTTTATGTCGGTCATACTCCCCGCGTTTTTAATAGCGACAGGCGCGCCTTTTATAGTGGGCGGAGCAAAGCCTGTCCCTGTAAACCCGGCATATTTCAGGGACCACAGAAAAGGAACGCTCGCGGTCAGCCTCGCCGGGCCGGCATCAAATATCCTTCTGGCGGTTTTGTGCGCGGTTCTAATGATTTTCGCGGTAAAAGTTGAGTTTATAACGAGAAACATGCCCGGGATTTTTGTCCTGCTCCAGTACGGAGTATTGATAAACGTGGTGCTGGCAGTATTTAACCTCATGCCCATACCGCCGCTTGACGGCTCGCATGTCCTGATGGCTTTTCTGCCTTATGAGGCGGCTGTAAAATATTCATCCATCGCGCCATACGGGATGATTATAATACTGGTCATGCTTATGCTGGGGTTTCTTCAGGCCATACTGGGGCCTGTCTTTTATGTGGTAAACAAACTCATACTTATGTTTATATAACGGAGGAAAAAGTGGAAACAGTCCTGAGCGGAATGAGGCCTACGGGAAAACTTCATCTTGGGCACCTTGAAGGCGTTCTTAAGAGCTATGTTGAGATGCAGGAAAACTACCGCGCTTTTTATATGGTCGCGGACTGGCACGCGCTCACAACTGACTATGAGAATCCCGGCGGCACGTATGAGAGTTCTGTCGAGATGTTCAAAGACTGGCTCTCTGTGGGGATAAATCCCGAAAAGGCCGTTATGTTCATCCAGTCCGCTGTCAGGGAACACGCGGAGCTGTATCTTCTTCTGGGGATGCTCACTCCCGTGCCGTGGCTGGAGAGGAACCCCACGTACAAGGAACAAAAACAGGAGCTGAAAGAAAAGGATTTATCAACTTATGGTTTTTTGGGGTATCCGGTGCTGCAGGCGGCTGATATACTTATTTATAAGGCGGATAAGGTGCCCATAGGCGAGGACCAGAGGCCGCACCTTGAATTAACCCGCGAAATCGCGCGCAGGTTCAACCATTTATACGGCAGCGGATTTTTTCCCGAGCCGAAAGAGATATTGACAAAGTTCCCCAAGCTTCCGGGAATTGACGGAAGAAAGATGTCAAAGAGCTACGGCAACGCGCTTTACCTTACCGATGACGAAAAAACAGTGGAGGAAAAGGCGCGGAATATGTTTACTGACCCGAAAAAGACAAGAAAGAACGACCCGGGAAACCCGGATAACTGTGTTGTGTGCGCTTTTCACAGGGTGTATAATGCCGGAAACAGCGAAGCAGTGATAAGCGGGTGCAAAAAAGGGGAGCGCGGGTGTGTTGACTGCAAAAAAGAGCTGGCTGTCGTGCTGAACGCGGCGCTGGAGCCGATAAGGCGGAAACGGGCGGAAGTTGACGCTGATCCGGGCCGCGTTAATGACATAATCAGGGACGGAAACAGCCGCGCCGCAAAAGCAGCCGCGGAAACAATGGACGGCGTAAGAAAGCTTATGAAACTGGGCTGAGCCGTTTAAACCGGCGTAAACTATCATAAAAAAGAGGAAGACGTGGCAGAACCAAACTACCAGCTTAAACTCGCGGTTTTTGAGGGGCCTTTTGACCTTCTTCTTTACCTTATCAAAAGGAACCAGATAGATA
>DSBP01000295.1 GCA_011049465.1 bacterium
CATTCTATTCATAAAACATCTCACTGCTGAATTTAAGAATCCTGTCCTTGCCTTCCCCATAAATCCCCGCCGACACATATACGTTTCCTTCACTGTCAAACGCCACTCCCAGCGGCGACACAATTGTTTTATTAAACGGTTTTTCGCCGTCTTCGCTGAACGCTCTTATCTGCGACAGATAATTGCCTTCTGTGTCAAAAATTTTAACATAATCAAAATTATAATCCGCAACAGCAATTTTGCCGCCTTGATATGCTATAGCGCACGGAGACTGCAAACCATCCTGATCCCAACTGGTATAAGAGAGCCTGCCCCACTTCTTAATAAAATTTCCGTTTGAATCATATTTCCTTATACACGTGTTATCATTATCTACTATATATATATTACCCGCATCATCTGTGGTAATATCAAATCCCCGTATCATCGCCTCTCCCGCAATCAAACTAAATCCGGATAAATACTGGCCCGATGTGCTGAATCTCTTTATCGAGTTGTTTCCATAGTCAGATATTAAAAGCCCTACTCCGTCGCGGTAGTGTATTCCTGTCTTCTTGGACTCCTCTTCCGTATTCCATTGACTGCAATCCTCCCACGTCTCCAGCAGATTAAGGTTGTTGTCCAGCTTGGCAATAAAACACTCACATCTGGAATTGGCGTAAACATTGCCGCTGCTGTCCACAGTAAGAAAAAGATCCCAACTTGCGACTGTTGTCGTATATGACCACGCGTCTATATAATCGCCGTGCTTGTTAAACTTCACCACTTCGTGATCGATGAATATACGGTTATTAACGAAAATATTGCCATTATTGTCTATAACCAATCCCCTGGCAGTACTAAACACTTTTTCCCCATCCACATCATCACCTATTATCGCGAGCAGTTTGTGATACGGCGTGTTTGTCGGCGTTACGAAAACATGCGGGTCTGACGGCGCTTTTTTCATGCACGCGTGCGACATAATCACCAAAAATAACCCTGTAATAATCAGCACATTTCTCATCTCATTCACCTCTCATTCAGTTTCGCTATTGTATAACCCTCTTCTGCCTTTTCCCGCTTCGCGGGCATATCATAATGCGGCTCAATGCCGTAAATAAGCGCGCCATTGTAATAGACTGTCACCCTGTCCCACAGCGTAAAGCCCGGAAACGCTGTGCCTACCCCCCCTCTTAAATCTATACCTCTATGAAAATCACACCCTCTTGTTGCCAACCGTCTCGGGCCAAAATCGCCTGTAACAACAGCCTGGTGACCCCGTATTGTTACACGCGGCTCGGCGTGAACCATGCCAAACAACAGCGCTGTCAGCGATATAACAAGAAGTATTTTTTTCATCGTTTACTCTTCGATTATCCTTGTCAGTGTTTTTGTCGCGGGGGAGTAAAGGAATCTTCTTTCTACCCAATTCCCTTGCCCCTCCTCAAACATTCGGGCATACTCCAGTTCTCCTTTATTATTTATTCCTCTGTAGTTGCCTAAGAAAATCCCGTCAATGTCCGCGGAACGTATTACAAACTCTTCCCCATTAAGCCCATATACATATACTTCATCAGCCCAATCATAGTTCCTTGCAACAACCCACTCCCCATTCGGGCTTAATTTCGGTAAATGAAAACCACGCCCGGGAGAATCCTTTGAAAACAACAGTTTGCCGTCCTTTGTAAACACCAAAATTTTTGCCATCTTTCCCAAATCAATTTCCGAAGACCTCACCACATCATCCACACTGTCAGGATTACCCCTAAAACACAAAAATCTTGCCCCATCTTCCGACACTCCCTCAACTAAACAATCCAACCCCTTTTTCCCGCCTATCACTTTTCCTTCTTCATTATATATTTCCACATCATTTTCTATCTTGTATTCCCATCCCGTCTCATACGCGGTTTGAGAATCATTTTTCGTCTCCGTCTTATTTGATACTACAATTATTCTTGAATTGTAAAACTCCTCCATTCTCAGCGTCTTATAACCTCCGTCAAACTCCTCATGTTTTTCCCGAAAAACCTTTTTAACCGCGCCCTGTTCATCCAAAAACTCCACTTCTGAAAGAAACATACCCGCACTCATTTGAGACTGCTTCCCCCTCACCCTTTTACTCTTCTCTGCCTCAGGCTGTTTCTTAACCCGCCTCTCCGCAACCCTTATCTCCCCTTCCCTCCGCACCAACCTTTCCCCTCCCGCCTGATCCTTTGCCTGCTCTCCCTGTTTTGCCTGCTTTCCCGCCGCGTCTGCCGCCGCCCCCTGCTTCCCCGACATAGCGTAAAGCCCTGCAAAGCAGAATAAAACCACCAACAATAAAAATACTGTTTTTTTCATATACTCACTCTCCTTATGTTTTCATCCGTTCTCATGTTCATCCACGCCTCAACCTCTAACCCTCTCTCCAACTCTCTCCCTGAAAGGGAGAGAGGGTAACTGCTCTCCCCGACATCGCGTAAAATCCTCCAAAAGAAAATAGAACAACAACCAATAAAACCGCTGATTTTTTCACTGCAAAGAATAGCCCTCTCAATTTACCCTCCTTAACGAATTTCCGATTAAAACCTCATAAAAAC
>DSBP01000326.1 GCA_011049465.1 bacterium
CACAACTCCTGCCCTGATTATCCTTCCCATATTTTTAACCTTCCTTTATCAGTTTTTGATATCTTGCAAATGTCTTTTCAGTGCAAATCACCTCAAGAACCGCTGTCTTCGCGGTGTCTTTCCTGCCGGTGACTACCGCCTCATTATAAAAAAAACTTAAAATATCCCGCCTCTTTGCCGGTACTTTTACCGTGCGCACGGTAAACCCTTTTGAAGCCGCCTTCTCTATTGCCGCCGTAAGAGCGCCTATTCCCTCTCCTGTCTTTGCCGATATATATATGCCCGGGCTGCGGCTGATAATCATTTTTTTTCTGTCATCAGCGGCAAGGTCAAGCTTGTTATAAACTTCTATTATCTCTTTCCCCTCAAAAACGCCGAGCTCCGCCAGGATTGACCTGACAACCTCCCTGTGGGATTCAGCCTCAGGGTCCGTTAAATCCGACACATGAAGTATCACATCCGCTTCGCTCACTTCCTCAAGCGTGGCGCGAAAAGCCGCCACAAGGTATGTGGGCAGTTTTTTTATGAACCCCACCGTGTCGGATATAAGCACCCTCTGCCTGTTCGGTAGCATAAACTGCTTGATTTTCGGGTCAAGCGTAGCGAAGAGCTTGTCCTCGCTGAGCATTCCCGCCTTTGTCAGCCTGTTTAAGAGCATTGTCTTTCCCGCGTTTGTGTATCCCACAAGCGCCATCAGGGGTACGGGCACGGCTTTTCTGCGCTCACGCTGCCTGGCCCTTGATTCTTTTATCTTTTTCAGCTCTTCCTTTATCTTCTCAAGCCTGCGCTTTATCTTGCGCCTGTCTGTTTCAAGCTTTGTCTCTCCCGGCCCTCTTGTCCCTATCGGGCCCCTCGCGCCGCCGCTTCCCGCCTGCTGCATCATATCCCTGCCCCTGCCTGTTAAGCGCGGCAGGATGTAATTCAACTGAGCGTATTCAACCTGCAGCTTGCCTTCGGCTGTCCTTGCGCGTCCCGCGAAGATGTCAAGTATAAGCTGGGTCCTGTCAATTACCCGCAGGCCTGTTATTTTTTCAAGGTTTCTGACCTGGACAGGCTTGAGTTCAGCGTCAAATACTATAAGGCTTATATCACTGCTGTCCGTTACCAGCCCCTCTGCCTTTCCCCTGCCGATAAAATAGGCCGCGGATATATCAGCCCGCTTTTGGGTAACCACCTCTGCCGTAATACCGCCCGCAGTGCTGATTAAGCCCTTCATCTCCTGAATATCGCTGTCAATTTCACTCTGTTTTTCCTGATTAATAAGCTTTACAAGAAGCACTTTTTCCATAATTAAATTGTATTATACTACTTTAATCCTGAAATATCAAATGCATTTTGTATTTGGAATTTTGAATTTGCAATTTGCAAGTTAATACAAACTCAGAACGGCAACTGAAAACTGAAATTTGAAAGTGTAAAGTTAGTACAACCCCCGGAAGACAAGACGCTTTGGGCGATTCGTGAATCGCCCCTACAAAAACAGCGTATCACGGTATTCACAAGCTGCTAAACAACCATCGCCCCAACACCCACTACCGCAGGACGGGGCTGGCAGTGGAAAATTTCGTCGAGAACTCAGGGCGCGTCCGGGTTGTGCGCTATTCATCGTCATCCCAAACACCCATGCACACCAGCGTTCAAGCCGCACTAAAACCCGCGCAAGCCTAATCGCGGCCATTTACGAGTCAACACCTGACCGGGCTCACCGCCGATGTAAATCGGCGAAATTTCTCCGCTGCCTGCCCCGGCCAACCTCCAGTGAGGCAACTGAAAGTTCCAAGTTTCAGGTTTCAGGTTTCAGGTTTCAGGTTTTAGGAAAGCGCTGTGGGAATTACAGGCAGGGATTCTAACTGCCGAAAAATACTATACCTACAGCCAGAAGCGTCGCGAGCGCGCCGTAGAGCAGCAGTATTATATTCAGAAGATGATAGGGTTTGGAAGGATTCAGGGAAAAGAGCGCTATGAAAAGAGTAATGAACGCGGAAAACACCCATGCCCTTGCGAGAAAATAATCATAATAGGTAAGCTTCGCAAACCCCCCGGTAAAAAAATTGACAGCCACGAGCAGGGCCAGCGTAAAATTGACAAACAGCACTCCAAGGCGCAGCTTCACCCTGCCCTGCCCTGCCTCTCAAGAAGCTTAACCGCGGCATCATAAACCTCGCCGGGCGTTATTCTCATTATCGGTTCCAATGATTTTTCCCTGAACTTCCTGTCCATTATGTCCCGGCCGCCGGCCTCTATTTCCTTAAGTTTCGATATTGCCGTATGCCCGTCTTTTTCCTCATACGGGTGCCATTCCTCCGGGTTTTCAGGCCCGAAAAGCGCAACGCTTTTTGTCCCTACAGCAGCGGCAACATGAATAAGCGCCGAGTCATTGCCCACAAAAAGCTTCATCCTGCTTATGTAATGCGCGAAGGTCATGAAGTTTCCCTCACAGACCGCCGCTCCCAAGCCTATTGCCGCGGCTATTCTCTCTGCTGACGGCCGCTCCTTCGCAATGCAGCAGACAGCGACGCGCTCGCCGCGCGACACGAGCTTTTTCCCAAGCTCAATAAACA
>DSBP01000020.1 GCA_011049465.1 bacterium
ATAGAAAACTTTGACCCTATGGGAATACACACGGGCGACTCAATAACCGTGGCTCCGGCGCAGACGCTTACGGACAAGGAATATCAGCTTATGCGCTCCGCGTCTCTGGCAATAATGAGGGAGATAGGCGTAAGCACGGGCGGCTCCAACATACAGTTCGGGGTTGATCCGAAAAACGGAAGGCTTGTTGTTATAGAAATGAATCCGAGGGTTTCACGGTCATCGGCTCTTGCGTCAAAGGCAACAGGATTTCCGATAGCCAAAATTGCGGCAAAACTTGCGGTGGGATACACGCTTGATGAGATACCCAATGATATTACCAAATACACGCCTGCCTCTTTTGAGCCCACTATTGATTATGTTGTGACAAAAGTCCCGAGATTTACATTTGAGAAGTTCAGGGAAGCAAAGGACGAACTCGGAACGCAGATGAAATCAATAGGTGAGGTTATGGCCATAGGCAGGACATTCAAGGAGTCCCTTCAGAAAGCAATGCGCTCTATGGAAATAGGAAGGGCGGGTTTCGGAGCGGACGGCAAGGACCGCGATGTTTCAAAACTGCAGATGGAATGGCTGAAAAAGAAAATACCCGTCGCGAGCAGCAAGCGTCTTATGTATGTGAAATACGCCCTTGAAAAAGGGATGAGCATACAGGAGTGTTTTGACATAACAAAAATAGACCCGTGGTTCCTGAAACAGATACAGGAAATGATAAAATTTGAAAAAGAACTTTACGCGTCAAAGAAAAAACACGGAAAACTCTCTCTGAAGAGCGCGGGGGTTTTCAGGGAACTGCTGAAAAAAGCAAAGGAATACGGGTATTCGGATATACAGCTGGCGCATATATTTGACAGCAGCGAGGATGCGGTAAGAAAGATAAGGAAGAAATTGTCGCTGCACCCCGTATACAAGATGGTTGATACCTGCGGCGGGGAATTTGAGGCTCATACCCCTTATCTGTACTCTACTTATGAAAGCGAAAATGAAAATCCTGTGACAAAAAAGAAAAAAGCCGTGATACTGGGAGGAGGGCCGAACCGTATAGGGCAGGGAATAGAATTTGATTACTGCTGTGTTCACGGGGTATTCGCTCTCAGGGAAGAAGGGTATGAGGTGTCAATGGTGAACTGCAACCCGGAGACAGTATCCACGGATTATGATACATCGGATAAACTCTATTTTGAGCCGCTTACAAAAGAGGATGTGCTTGAAATAGCAAGGCAGGAAGGAAAGGATACGGGTTTTATTGTTCAGTTCGGAGGCCAGACTCCGCTGAAGCTGTCAATGCCGCTTTTTAGGGAAAAGGTTAAGATACTCGGCACATCTCCTTTGAGTATTGACCTGGCGGAAGACAGAAAAAAATTTGAAAGAGTGCTTAAAAAACTGGGCATACCGTGTCCGGAGCCGGGAACCGCAAGAACCGTTGAAGAAGCGAAAAAAATAGTGAAGCGTATAGGCTATCCCGTGCTTGTAAGGCCCAGTTATGTTCTGGGCGGAAGGGCAATGGAGATAGTTTATGACGATTTTGGGTTTGATGATTTTATAAAAGAGGCATTTGAAGTGTCGGGTGAGCATCCCGTTCTTATAGACAAGTTTCTGGAAGACGCTGTTGAGGTTGATGTGGACTGCGTGTGCGACGCCAAAGAAGTTGTCATCGCGGGTATAATGGAGCATATTGAAGAAGCGGGAATACATTCGGGCGACTCTGCCTGCGTGCTTCCGCATTTTACGATAAGGGACGATATCGTGGAAAAAATAAAAAAGCATACGCGCGCGCTGGCACTGGAACTGAACGTGAAAGGCCTTATGAACACGCAGTACGCGGTTAAAAATGATATGGTTTACGTGCTGGAGGTCAACCCCAGAGCCTCAAGAACAGTCCCGTTTGTCGCAAAAGCATCAGGTATACCGTGGGTCAAGATAGCGACAAAACTGATGGCAGGAAGAACAATAAAGGAACTGAAAATAAAAGAAAACCTTGAGATGAAGCATTTTGCCATAAAAGAATCTGTGTTTCCTTTCAGCAAATTTCCGGGAGCCGACTCTGTGCTGGGGCCTGAAATGAAATCAACGGGGGAAGTAATGGGGATAGACAAGGATTTCGGGCACGCGTTTTACAAGGCGCAGCTTGCCGCGGGTCAGAAACTGCCTTTGACGGGCACGGTTTTTATAAGTGTTAAAAACAAGGATAAAAGGACAATGACTTTTGTCGCGAAAAAGCTTGAGGATATGGGATTTGAAATTGTGGCGACAGAAGGAACGGCAAATATGCTTAACAGGCAGGGTATAAAGGCAAGGATCGTAAACAAAGTAAATGAAGGCAGGCCCAATATAATTGACGCGCTTAAAAACAAGGAAATTGACCTTATCATAAATACTCCTGTGGGCAAGGGGCCGCGCTCTGACGACTACCTTATAAGAACAACCGCAATCGCGCTGAAAGTTCCCTTTACTACAACTCTTGCGGGTGCCCAAGCAATGGTTACTGCCATTGAATCGGTGAAAAAGAGTGATATTCGGGTGAGGTCAATACAGGATTATTACAAGGAAGTG
>DSBP01000243.1 GCA_011049465.1 bacterium
ATCCCTGCCAATGTTATGGCTGCTTCTATCCTGCTTATCCTCCCCTCAAAAAAACCCGCGTCATAATTCCTGTTCATGCGCTCAAGCACCCGGCTGTCCCCGCTCTGAAGCGACATATGAAAATGCGGGCACACCCTGCCTCCTGACGAGGCAACAAACTCTATCAGCGCGTCGGTTGTTTCCCGCGGCCCTATGGAGCTCAAGCGGAACCTGCCTCCCCATCTGACATCAGAGAGTTTTTCAAGCAGTTTAACGGGCCCCTCTTTTTCCCCGCGCTCACTGCCATACAGCCCCAGGTTTACCCCTGTCAGGACTATTTCGGAGTAACCCGCTCCGGCAAGCGCCTCTGCTTCCATTATTATTTCTTCTGCGGGCCTGCTCTTTATTTTATCGCCCCGGACATACGGCACCCTGCAATATGAGCAATACCTGTCGCACCCGTCCTCAACCTTGATAAATGCCCGCGACCGCCCCTCAAAACCGCGCAGTATAAGGCCATTGTCTTCCGCTTTTTCAGAGACAGCGCAATTAAGTCCCGGATATGCCATCGGGTCGAATTTATCCGCGTTCAACACAACCGCATCCGCCTGCCTGAGTATTTCCCCGGCTTCAGGGCTCTGGGCCATGCAGCCTGTTATTATCACTTTTTTTCCCTTTTTTTTAAGCGAGCGTATCCTGGCGGATATTTCAGAGTCTATTTTTCCCGTGACAGTGCAGGAATTGATTATGTATACATCGGCGGAGCCTTCATTTATTGTTATGCCCGCGGCCTCAAGCCGCTGCCTGATAAGGTTCGTTTCATAGCTGTTGACTTTGCATCCGTATGTTATTATTCCCGCATTCACTTTCTAAACTCTGAAACATTTATGCTTGACTCGGCCATCTCGTTATTTAAATCAAAGACCATCGCGTTAAGTTCGAGCCCTGTCCTGGTTAAAAATGTCTTCTTTATTTTTACCTCCACAGGCTGCCTCTTTTCCTTCTCCACAAGCAGCAAAACCGTTCCGTCAGCGCCCATGTTGAGCATTTTTACGGCCTTTACCTCGGGAGAGTCCTGTATGATGTCTATCAATATCTCATTTTCCTCATCAACAAGCTCCAGCCTGTTCTTTATGTTTTTCTGGGAATCGTTTATGACTCCGACAAATCCGTCCAGATTTTTGTCCTCAATAAATTTCTTGGCCTGATAAACGCGCTCATTTTCAGAGATAAAAAAGGCGCATCTTTTTCTCTGTGCCATCGAAAGCTTCGGCCTGTATTCGTCGAACTCTTCCATGGAAAGCATGTCAAGAGAGGTTATTGACGCCCCTTCCCCGTTTATTACGGCCAGCGCCCGTTCCACATCATCAAAAACAGCCCTGCGCTTTGCCTCAAGCGTCTTTTTCTTTATGCCGGAGCTTAACGTCATAAACACCAGCCCGTTTAAATCAGCCTCCGGGGATTCGTCCACATTTGTGGCGGGGTTAAAATAATGAAGAGCCCCTTTTTTACCGGATATTATCGGCATGTACTTGACCGGGCTTTTTTTCCTGCCCATAAAGTTTCTCTCGCCCTCAGCGCATGCTGTCGCTATCTCAACACCGCTCATTGTCCAGTCGGAAAACCTGGATGCTATGTAGGCAACTCCCGCCTCAAGCGCTTCCGACGAGTTCGCGTCAAACAGGTCCGGTATCTGGTTGTCAATAAGGATGTTCATTCCGGCAACCTTCTTTGAGAGGCTTTCAAGCATAAACAGCGTCGAAGCTATATGATTTGCCCATCCGCCCTCCTCTCCCGCATTGCGCTCATTGAGAGAAAGCCTTATCTTCTCATCATACTTCCTTGAATAGAGCTGAACAGACCTGTCATTGTCCCTTCTTTTTTGCGCCAGAATAAAAGCCGACTTGTTTATCAGGGCAGAGAGAACGCCCCCCTTGTTAAACTCGCACGTCTCGCCCAAAAGCTGTACGCTTCCCGGCACTGAAATCGTCGTTATTATCTCGCCTTTCGGCTCAAACACCTGAAAAAAATTCTTAGCCTCGTTGAATAGGACGCTGTTTTCCATAGCACACTCCTGTCAATATGCCTCTTACCGCTGTTAGCGGGTTAAAGGTTTGTATGTTTCGCTGCTTTAAGGCAGGTTTATATTATATCGGTATATAATCACATGTCAACACCTAATGTGGCGGTTTGCGCCTGCGGAGGCGTTTTTTCGCGCAGTATCTCCGCAGTGTTTTTGTAGCCGCGAACTTCAGTTCGCGCGCCCCCTCAAATACCGCGGACTAAAGTCCGCGCCTACGTCGAACCAAACAAACACTTGCCGTTTTTTAAACGATTACAAAACAACCTTTGCCCAAACACACACTATCGCAGGACGGGGCGGGCAGCATCAACAACGGCAACTGAAAGTTGAAATTTTAAAGTTTAAAGTGAATACGATTACAAAACAACCCTTGCCCCAACACGCACTATCGCAGGACGGGGCGGGCAGCATCAACAACGGCAACTGAAAGTTGAAATTTTAAAGTTTAAAGTGAATACGATTACAAAACAACCCTTGCCCCAA
>DSBP01000302.1 GCA_011049465.1 bacterium
CTTTTCACAATATTATATACCCTGTTTATCACTTTTTCCAGCCCTATCTTCTCTTTTGCCGATATAAAATCAATTTTTACGCCCGCTTTTTTGAAATCAGCCGTGATTTTTTTCTTCTCCTTTTCCGTAAGCAGGTCCGTCTTGTTTATGGCAACAACCTGCGGCCTTGAAAAGAGTTTTTCCGAATATGCCTTAAGTTCCTTATTAACCAGCCTGTAATTTTCCATGGCGCTGCCCTGCGTGGGGTCAACAAGATGGATATAAGCCTTTGTGCGCTCTATGTGCCTCAAAAAACTGTGGCCCAGGCCCCGTCCCTCTGCCGCGCCCTCAATAAGCCCGGGAATATCCGCAACTACAATATCCCTCGCGCCGTCTCTTCGCACAATGCCAAGGACAGGATGAAGCGTCGTAAATGGATAATCGGCTATTTTCGGCCTTGCGTTTGATATTTTGGACAACAATGTTGACTTTCCCGTATTTGCTATACCTATTATTCCCGCGTCAGCTATTATTTTCAGCTCAAGTATTATTCCCTTTTCTTCCCCGGGCTCTCCCTTTTCATAAAATCTGGGGGCCTGCCGCGTGGAAGACTTGAACCGCGCATTGCCTCTTCCTCCCCTTCCGCCTTTCGCAATAAGGACAGGTTCAGCGTCCTTGATGAGGTCCTTTATGACCGCGCCTGTCCCCGCCTGCTTGATAACCGTCCCTGCGGGTATTTTAATGAAGAGGTCCTTCCCGTTCGCGCCGTGCATGTTGGAGCCCGTTCCCTTTCCGCCGTCAGGCGCGCTGTATATCTTTTTAAACTGGAAATCCATAAGCGTATTAATGTTTTTATCGGCAACAAAATAGACATGAGCTCCCCTTCCGCCGTCCCCTCCGTCAGGCCCGCCCTTTGGCACATATTTTTCACGCCTGAATGAGGACATGCCGTCCCCGCCTTTTCCTGAACGGATCTTTATTTCCACATAATCTATAAACACAACTTCTCCTTTTAAATAAAAGAGGCCGCGTAAAAACGCGGCCTCTTTTATTTAACGCTTATTTTTAATTGGAAACGGGCACAACAGATACAACTTTTGACCTTCCCGCGTTCCTGAATTGGACTACACCGCTTGCCTTGGCAAACAGGGTGTGGTCCTTTCCTGTGCCCACATTTATTCCCGCGCATATTTTTGTGCCGCGCTGCCTCACAATAACCGTACCCGCTTTTACTTTATTGCCGTCATGGCTCTTTACTCCGAGCCTTTTACCGACAGAATCCCTTCCGTTTCTTGAACTTCCCTGTGCTTTTGTGCTTGCCATTTTTCTCTACCTCACTTAACTTCAATTTTATTTATTTTAAGTTTTGTAAACTTGTGCCTGTGCCCCTGTTTTTTCCTGTAGCCCTTTCTTCTCTTCCATTTAAAAACAACAACCTTCGGGCCCTTTACTTCCTTTGAATCCGCCTGAGCCGTAATTGTCACGCCCGAGACCGTAGGGTTCCCGATTTTTACCTCTTTATCGGTCACAAGCAGGAGAATCTTGTCGATTGTAACCTCTTTTTTGCCGTCTCCGAGTTTATCAACATTTATCGAAGCGCCTTCTGTTATCTTGTACTGTTTTCCCGCGATTTCAACTATTGCGTACATTTCAACTACCTCCATATGTTATTACGTGTTGCGTGCTTCGTGGCACGTTGACTGCAAATATCGAGAATTGACCGAAGCCGATTTTAAATATTTTCTATTTTCGATTCTCGGCTTCTCGAAAAATTCCGATTTTATCGGAATTTTTTGGTGAGCCGGGAGAGGCTCGAACTCTCGACAGCCGCCTTAAAAGGGCGATGCTCTACCAACTGAGCTACCGGCCCACCTGTTTTTATATCTTCATCTATGCACCGGAACTTGTCCGGTTTTATAAAGAACAAAACTATTGACTATTGTTTCATTGGGTTTTAAAAATCCATGAAAGCTAAGGCAAAAGCCCTGCCAAAAGCATACCTATAACGCTTAACAATAGACTTCTATTTTACATATTTAAACCCTTATGTCAATATCTTTTTCCCTGAAATCGTAATCTTCTCAGTTATGATAGCGGAAAAGACGCTTAAACAAGGATGAAACCCCGGTTTTTGCAAAAACAACTTATCACGCATCAAGGTGTTTAATCTTGTTTTTTGCGGGTTGATAGACAACCTTTGCTCCAACACAAACTGACGCAGGATGGGGCGGGTAGCGGAAAATTTCGTCGAGAACTCAGGGCGCGTCTGTGTTGTGCGCTATTCAACGACATCCCAAACACCGGTGCCCTGCATGAGAGTTGCCGCCCTAAAACCCGCGCAAGCCTAATCGCGCATATTCACGAGTCAACAGGTGAACAGGCTCGCCGCCGATGTAAATCGGCGAAATTTCTCCGCTAGCCGCCCCATCCCACCTCCAGTAAAACGTGGCGTTTTCCCCGTTACAATCATGATTTAATCCGAAAAAACAGCCTGAATTACTACTTGACTATATAAACCCTGAGCAAATCCCGCCTCTTTTCCCTCTCCACATAAACAAAATAC
>DSBP01000283.1 GCA_011049465.1 bacterium
CTATCCAGAAGCTTATGACCTCAAGGTTCTTGTTTGCCTGACGGAGCCTGTTGCTCAATACCTTTACGAGGATATCCACGATTTTAAGCGCTGTTTGCGGCGAGCTTTGCCTCAGCGACAGGTAATTGTCCCTTGATATGGACAAAACAGAGGCGTCAGCCGCGGCTTTGGCAGCTGCGGAGCGCGGCATGCCGTCAAGCAGGGCCATTTCTCCGAAAAATTCCCCCTGGTTAATGACAGCTATTGTATTTTCCTGGTCCTTTACCTTTTTGGTTATCTTAACCGCCCCTGATTTGATTATATACATCTTGTCGCCGGGGCCCTCTTCGGGAAATATCGTATCGCCGGATTTGAATGACTCCTCGGCACAAAGGGAATTCAGGGCCGCGATGTCTCCCTGGTTAAAATCCTTAAATCCTTTAATTGTCGATAAAAAATCAGATGCGCCCATAATAATTCCTCCTTCAAGTTTGTAAATGTATTATATTTGATAATTGTTAATATTTCAAGCCTGTTTTTGGATTGAGCCCGGGTTTATTCTGTTAATAATTCAAATAAAGTTTTTAATACAGCCTGAGCCCGGAAAATTTCAGTAAAAACTGTGCGTAATTTTCGGTTTTGGCGGCGGTTCGTCGCCGTTATCGTCCGGTTTTTTGGGGGCGGGAGGCGGCGAAGGATTGGGATGCGCCGCAGCGCGGCCGGGATGAGGCTGTTCCTTAAACTCCGGCATTTTGTCTGTGGGAAGCTCTGCGTCAGTGCCTACCGGGCGGATTATTGTTTCGTGAAATACCGGCGGTATGTTTTGCGGGCCGCTCTCAAGCGATACGACCGGCGTGTCATCCTCAACTCTTTCTATTGTAGGAACAGGAATGTCTGCAGGAACTGAAGCAACAGGCTGAAAAACCTCTTTCTGCGGGGCTGTTGAATCGGGCGGCGGGGGAAGTTCTATTTCCCCGTGATTTGCATCCGGTTCTGCTGTCCTGCCGGGGGCAGGTGCGGCCGCGGCCGGTTCCTTTTTTTTCTTCATTTTTTGTTTCAGTTTTCTCATATACTCACCGGGATCCATAGCTGCCATGCCGCCGCCTGCAGCAGGGTCAACCGTTACTTTTATCTGCGGCGCGGGCTGAACAGGCGCGGGCGCGGCCTTCTTCGCGTTCATCTTTTCTTTGAGTCCTTTCATATAGTCCTTCATATCTTTTTGTTCTGTCATTGCGGGCGCGGCGTGTTTTGGCTTCTCGGGTTTTTCCTCGATATACTGCGCAAAGAGCTCTTTTATCTGCTCAAAATCCATGTTTTTCATGGAGGCTATCCGCTGCATCGCGTCATCAACCATGGAGCCGTGCTCGTGTATTCTTATGTGTTTTGTGAATTCGGCAACGGCTTTTTCAATGTTCCCGCGGTTCTGGTAAAGCTGGCCGAGCATATAATGAGAGTTGGCGTAAGTGGGGTCAAGGGTTACAGCCTTTCTGTAGGCCACAACGGCAATATCCGGCTTGTCGAGCTTGTCATAAATAAGCCCTATGGTGTTGAAAAGTTTCGCGCTTTTGGGGTTAAGAATAAGCGCGCGTTCAAAACACTTGATTGCCATAACATATTCTTCCTTGTTCTGATAAGCAAACCCCAGGCTGATATACGCGCTTAAGTAATTAGGGTCAATCGCAAGCGCGCGGTTATACGCCTCTATTGCCTTGTCGTGCATCTTTTTTTCGCTGTAGGCAGTGCCAAGGTCAAAGGCTGTCTTTGCTTTATTGATGTTTTTCGCGGCGTCCTGTTCGAGTTTTGCTATGGCATCATCGGTTTTATTGTCTTTTAAAAGCTGCCCTATGCCCGACTGGTAAAGGCGCTCGGAATAGACAGGGTCAAGGTCGCCCGCTTTCTTAAAGTCCTGTAATGCCTCGGGAAATCTCCCCATGTCGTAGAAGACATTTCCCCGGTTATTGAACAGAACAGCGGCCGAGGGGTTGTGCTCAATGCCTTTTTCATAGACAAAGAGAGCGTCATTGTACTTTGACTGCCTGGCAAAAAGCAGGCCAAGGTGGTTGAACGCATCGACGTTCTTCGGGTTGGAGTTGATTATTTTTTTAAAAGTATCATAACTGGCGGTATAATTTCCCGTTTCAGAGTGGATAAACGCGAGGTTGAAGAGCGCCTTCTCGTTTTTGGGGGATAGTTCAACCGCCTTTAAGAGTTCTTTGAGGGCTTTTTCGTACTCGTTTTTATTGGCGTATTCGAGGCCTTTTTGTGTGTGTTCTTTTGTCCGTTCTTCCTCTGATTTAAAGAGTCCCATTTGCGCTTCCTTCCGGCGTATTAAAGTCAAAACAACATGTAAATTATAACATATTAATAGGGGAAATTTAAACTGAAAACTGAAAAACCAAGTACCCCGTTTTCTCTACGAATAATTTTACTGTTTTTTGCAGGTTGCTGAACAACTTTTGCCCCAAAACTACTGACGCAGGACGGGGCTGGCAGTGGAAAATTTCGTCGAGAACTCAGGGCGCGTCTGCGCTGTGCGCTATTCAACGCCATACCAAACAC
>DSBP01000028.1 GCA_011049465.1 bacterium
GCCGTCATATTCGCAATCAGCGCCGCCGGCGTCTGGATTAATACGCTGCCGCTTGTAACAGTTCCCGTCCCCTTTGCAAGCCCGGAGTTTTCATCCGTCCCTGACGCTGATGTTGTAAACGACACGCTGCCCGCTCCGGACGCCGTGTATGTCCAGGTGAAATGCGCGGCTGTTCCTCCCGGTATATCCGCAGCCACAGGCGAATCTGTCAGCACCACGCTTCCCGCTCCGCTCTTTACAAGCGCTGCCGGGGTTACTCCCAACGCGTCCGCTTCGCCGCTGTTTGTCACGCTCAACACAAGCGTTATGCCCTGGCCTATGCTTGCCTGCGGCGGCCATACAGATAACTGGCCGGCAAGCGCAGCGGGCGTCTCAATTAATACCGCGTTTGACGCGCTTGTCGCGCTTGTTATGGTGTTTCCAAGCGCAGTGTCAATTCCTCTTGCGTTCCCGCTTACCCACAACTGTCCTGCCCCCGTCGTGTTATATACCCAGGTTATGAATCCGTTTAATCCGTTCTCTATATCCTGCGATAACGGCACAGGCCCGCTTGCAGGCGCAAATGTCCCGCTTCCGCCTTTAAGTATATTCTCACCTATTACGTTTTCAGCCCTTGCTCCTCCGTTATTTGTCACATTCATGATAATCGTTATCTGCTGTCCTACAGATACTGCCACAGGCTCTATCCATATGTCATGCGCCAAAGCCGCCGCATTCCTTATCTCCACATTGTTGCTTGTCACAACCGTGCTTGTCACTCCGAGGCCAAAACTTCTGTCTTCCCCTGCCGCTATACCCGTAAAATTAATCGTCCCGGCAGTTCCTGCCATATATACCCATGTAAACTGCACTGACTGCCCGCCTGTCAATGTCGCGCCTGATGACGGTACTGTCCCGCTCACAAGCGACGCGCTTCCCCCGCTTACCGCCACAGCGTCAAGCTCTATCACTCTCACATTATCAGCCGTTGCCTCTCCTGTGTTCGTAACCGACGCCCTGACCGTTATCATGCTTCCTGTCCCTACAAGCGCAGGCTGCGCGTTCAGGCTGACCGCAAGGCTCGCAGGCACCTGGATTGTCAGCACATTGGAATTTGCCGCCGGTGAAGATACTACGGCCAATGTATTCGCGTCTGTCCCTGACGCATTTCCGTTAAATACCAGCGTGCCGTTGCCCGCTGCCGAATATGTCCACGTGAATACTGCCGAACTGTTCCCGGGTATTGATACTGACGCAGGCGCGTGCCCGTTAAGATATACTGCACCGCCGCTGCCGTTTTGCGTCAACACCGACGGCGCCACGTTATTGGCCCCTGTCTGCCCGGTGTTTGTCACTGTCATTGTTACTGTCACGAACTGGCCTATATTCCTCATTGACGGCACATGCAGTGATGACACAAGCGCCGCGGGTGTCAATATTACAACATCATTCGAATCGCTTCCCGCAGATGTTATTGTCACGTTGCTGTACTGAGCATAACCGTTTACCCTGCTGTTTACAGAGAGCGTTCCGGCCCCTGTCGCCGTATATGTCCATGTGAACCAGGCGTTCGCTCCTGCTGTTATATCCTGCGATGCCGGCACAGGCCCCGTCTGATACGCATACGTGCCCGTGCCCATTCTTATAAGCCCCTCAGGCGCGACGCCTTTAGCGGTTGACCCGCCCGTATTCGTCACGTTCATTCTTATTGTTATGAGCTGCCCCACCGATACCGTTATTGGCGTTATAAATATATCCTGGCTCAGCGCGGGCAGGCTGTATGACTGTATTACATTATGGCCGCAGCAGCTTATATTCGTGCTCGGCCACCCTCCGCTGTTTACCACTCCCGATATTATTGACGGCCCCGCTGACCCGGCAGGCGGCATATATATCCATGTGAATTCCTGATACCCGCCCACGGGTATATCCGCGCTTGACGGCGTTAATGGCGTGTCCACTGACCCTATTGTTCCCGAAAGCAAGCCGGGAGATGTATTATTTGCGGCAACCACACCAACATTTGAAACGCTCATGATTATGGTATATCTTTGCCCTTCATTAACAGCATTGGGAATTACCGTTATCCAGCTGTCCAGCACCGGCCTGTTGGGCTGTATATTAACCACATTGCTCGTTACATTCTGCGCCATCGCCGTTAATATTCCGCTGTTTCCGTCGTTCCACACAGCGCTTGACGTAAAGAAAAGCGTTCCTGTCGTATTTCCCGTATATATCCATGTGAAATTCACTGACGCGCCCGATGTAATTTCAGCGTTTGCCGGCAGCGGCCCCTCTATATATGAATACAACGCGTCCCCATTGGCCGTAAAACCCGACGGCGAGGCATTGTCTGCTGACGCGCCGCCCGCATTTGTCACTGTCATTACTATTGTTATCTGCTCCCCAACGCCTATTGCCACAGGATTTGCCGTCATATTCGCAATCAGCGCCGCCGGCGTCTGGATTAATACGCTGCCGCTTGTAACAGTTCCCGTCCCCTTTGCAAGCCCGGAGTTTTCATCCGTCCCTGACGCTGATGTTGTAAACGAC
>DSBP01000005.1 GCA_011049465.1 bacterium
ATAATATATATAAGAAAAAATAAACGCAATATGCGGAAGTATTTTAACTATTAATTTCATTTTCCTGCGCCTTTGCGTCTTTGCCTCCCCCTTTTTCTTCTTCCCCTTTGCTTAATTCTTCATCCTCCCCTGTTATTTCTGTTTCTCCGTCTGTTGCTTCAGCTTCAGGCGCCGCTTCTTCAGGCACAATTTCTGTTCCGGGAATGTCAATGATTTCCGCGGCAGCAGGAGCCGGCACAGGTGTTGATTTTTTCTTCGGCGCAGGCGCCGCTGTTTTTTCATGTTCTATGCCGCTGCTTTTCTCAACATTTTTTATCCCTGAAAAATACGCGCTGTGTGAAACAGGATAGAGTATTACAAAAACAGCTGCAAGGACTATCATTCCGTTCTTCAGAAGATATGAGGATCCTATCCCTATAAGCATCAGCACCAGCGTAAAAACAAGGGGCATCCCGGCCTGCGAAAACATGCCTTTGAAAAAAAACGACATCAGCCACGGCGCGCTGAAAATTATCACCGCTGTTGAGGCCAGCACCGGCACCATTCCCCCGCTTTTTCCCCTTTTGGTAAAAATTCCCAGTACCATATAATACGCGGCTATCAGGCAGCCTCCAATTACCGGCACGCTGAAGCCCAGGTGTCTGCCGAATACAAAATCCTTAAAATAATGGGCCGGCAGCATAAGGTTCCCTGCAACAGTTGTTGCTGCCTTTTCGAACGAAGGCATAACCGCCATGAAAATCAAATACGGCGCTCCAAGGCACAAAATCACAATCTGCGCCTTTATCCACGCGGCGCGCCTGATTTCATCTCTGTAGCCTGTAAAATATATGATATTAATCGCCGCAAACAGCAGCCATGCCCAGCTGTGCGTGTAAATACCAAGCACGCTCCAAAAAACATGCGGTATTGCTATAAAAACATTATACTTGATTGACATCATAAAATAATAGAGAACCAAAAGGGATATCATAAGAAACAGAGCTGATACGGGCTCTTCAGCCGATATAGCCGCGTGGTAAGGGCTTAAGGAAAACAGCACAAAAGCGGTAACAGCTGCCCTCTCCGGGAAAAATGCCCTTATAGCCCTGAAAAAAATGAAAATAGAGAGAATTGACGCAAAAAGAGGCAGCAACCGCATGCCAAAACCTTCATGCCCGAATATTTTTGCCGTTATAAGCTGAATAAAATAATATAACGGCAACTCCCCCTTCTCTTTCAACGCGGCCAGCAGTTTCGCAAACTCATTTTCCGCGTAAATAAACGGAAAAATAAAACCTGCTTCAGGCGCGGACGCAGCCGCCATATATGCCGTTCTGAGAATAATACCCGCGGCTGCGGCCGCAATAAATATGATACCTGCTTTTTTACCCATTTACCCGTTTCTCCCTGTCACCGGCCGTTAACCTGCCTGTAAACATTCAGCGTCTCTTCAGCCGCTTTTTTCCATGAAAAACTCTTCAACCGTTCAAACCCTTTTTCAATAAGTTCTTTTCTTTTTGCCTCGCTCTTTTCAAGTTCAACAAGCCCTTTGACTATATCCTCAACCGAATACGGGTCAATGAACACAGCCGCGTTTCCCGCCACTTCCTTCAGCGAGGTATTGTCAGACGTGACGACAGGCAGGCCGCACGCGAAAGACTCAAGCACCTGCAGCCCAAAACCCTCCCATATTGACGGGAACAGAAAAATAAACGCTCCGTTATAAAGCAGCGCCATCTCATCCTCGTTTACATAGTCTGTTATGGTCACGTATTTTTCGAGATTAAGCTCTTTTATCTTTTTCTCCACATTTGTGGTCATAAGTTCTTTTCTACTGATTGATGTTATTACAAGCCTGTATTTGTATTCCGTGAGATTGTTGAAGATATTAAAGGCTTCAATCGTGCGTGCCGTGTTTTTCCGCAGGTCAGAGGCCGCGCTCATGAGTATATACGGCCCGCTAATTTTGTATTTTTCCCGGACTCTTTCAATTGCTTTCTGATTTTTTATGAGCCTGTATTTCTTATCCGCAGCCTCATAAATTACAGCCGGTTTTTCCTCGGATATCTTAATATGCTTTATAATATCCTGCCGTGAGTATTCAGAGACGGTTATAACTCTATCGGCCTTTTTGGCCGACATTGGAACAACAAGTTTGTTATATGCATCAACAACCCGCTGCTTTACCGTAGGTTTAAGTATGGACTTTCCAAGCGGCCTTATAAACATAACGTCATGTATTGTAACAACGGTTTTTCCTCTGTACAGCGGCAGCATGCAGGGTATTGTGTTGTCCGTGCCGTGCAGAACGTCTATTTTGTTTTTTGCCGCGGCCTTCGGCAGGTAATACTGCTCGTATAAAAACGCATTGGCTGTGTTCAGCCTTACAAAACGGCAGTTTTTCTGGCTTATGTAATCTTTCAGCATGGAGTTTCTGTCGAGGTAAATATAATACCTGTTTTCCTTATCTATCTCCAGCAGTGCTGTCACAAGGCTTGAAATATACCTTCCGACCCCGCGCCTGAATATTATTCTTGCGTCTATGCCTAT
>DSBP01000236.1 GCA_011049465.1 bacterium
CAGAAGGATAGCAAACGAGAACGGCCTGATATCTTTTCCTGTTCCGGAAAATGTGGGCGGAAGGTTCTCTGTGTTGTCCGCTGTGGGGCTGCTTCCTCTTGCCTCTGTGGGCGTAAATATTGACGAGCTGCTGCGCGGAGCCGCTTATATGGATAACCTGTGCGCGTCTGACAGCGTGTGGAAAAATCCGGCTTATATGCGGGCGGTTCTTCATTATATCGCGGACAGAAAGGCGGGAAATAAAATTACCGTTATGCTGCCGTATTCGAACGCGCTGAAAGATACGGCAGACTGGTTTGCGCAGCTCTGGGCCGAGTCGCTCGGGAAAAAGTATTCCAATGACGGAAAAGTTGTTTATGAAGGGCTTACGCCTGTAAAGGCGCTTGGCGCGACCGACCAGCACTCGCAGGCGCAGTTGTATATGGAAGGTCCGTTTGACAAGGTGGTAACTTTCATCAGGGTGGAAAAATTCAGGCAGGATATAGTGATGCCGCCCTGTTTTGACAATATGGATTCAATTGCCTATTTGAGCAGAAAGAAAATGTCGGAGCTGTTGAATGCGGAGCAGAAGGCGACAGAAATGGCGCTGACAAAAAACCGGCGCCCGAATATGACAATAAGCATGCCGGAAATATCGGAGTTTACGATGGGGCAGCTCATATATCTTCTTGAGGTCGAGACCGCTTTTATAGGCGAACTCTACAATATTAACGCGTTTGACCAGCCGGGAGTGGAGCTTGGAAAAGTACTGACATACGCGATGATGGGGCGAAAAGGGTATGAAGCGAAGCTGAAGGAAATGAAGCCCAAAAAGAATTCGGGCAAATATATAATTTAGGAGGAAAAGTTGGCTGAAATAAGGCCCTTTCGGGCGGTTTACTACGACAAGGCAAAAGCGGGTTTAAAAGATGTTATAATGCCGCCTTATGATATCATAAAGGATACGGCACAGTATTACAAAAAAAGCGAATATAACATAGCCCGGATAGATAAGGGGGAGGAAAACGCGGGTGACAGTGACAGCCATAATAAATATACGCGTGCGGGAGCTTATCTTGAAAAATGGATATCTGAAGGGGTATTAAAACAGGATGAAAAACCCGGATTTTATGTATACAGGCAGGAATATACGATGCCGGACGGTGAAAAAAAGGAGATGACCGGTTTTTTCGCCGCTGTAAAACTTGAGGAATTTGACAAGAAGATAATTTTACCGCATGAGAAGACGCATGCCGGGCCAAAGGCGGACAGGCTGAAACTTATGCGCGCTACAAAAACAAATACCAGCCCTATTTTATCGCTGTATTTTGACCCTGATAAAAAACTTCATTCAAAGCTTGAGGCTGCGGCCGCGGGCGCGCCTTTAATTGAAATTTTGGGAGATGACTCTGTAAGATACAGGCTCTGGAAGGCGGAGGATGCTGGGCTTGCTGAAGAAATAGCGGGATTTATAAGCGGAACGCCCCTGTTTATAGCGGACGGACATCATCGTTATGAGACTGCGCTCAATTTCAGAAACGAGATGATTGAAAAAGAAGGTGCTCTTGCGGCTGAAAAATACGGCTACATACTCATGTGCCTCATATCAATGGAACATTCAGGGATATCAATACTTCCCACGCACAGGATAAAAAACCAATGGACGCGCGCCGGATTTGAAGATGATGTGGATGTAAAAAAATTTTTTGACGTACGCCGGTTAAAGGGAGCGGCAGAGCTCAAACGGGAAATGTCCAAAAGCAAGGGAAAAAAAGTAATAGGCGTGTACATGAAAAGCGGAGGACTGCTGCTGGAACTGAAAGAAGAGGAATACTCCGGAATAATAAAAGGCAAAGAGCGCATTCCGCAGTTTTACATGCTTGATGTATCTGTGCTGCACTGGTTCTTGTTCAAGAAACTGCTCGGGATGGATGATTCTGAGGTTCTGGATGGGCTTGAATACACTCCGGATATGGACGAGGCCCTTGAAACGGTTGAGTCGGGAAACGCGGAGGCGTGTTTTCTTATTAATCCGTCAACAGTAGGTGCGGTTAGGGAAATATCGCTGAATAACGAGACAATGCCGCAGAAATCCACCTATTTCCTGCCAAAACTGGCCACGGGCATAGTAATAAACAGGATGTAACCGCCCCCCTGGGCGTATATCATAATGGAGCTGCCTATGGATCTTTTTGGAGAAACAGATGAAGCGGTTGTTAAAGAAGGGGCGCCGCTTGCGCACAGGATGAGGCCGAGAATACTCTCTGAGTTTATCGGGCAGGAAGCTGCTGTCGGGGAAAAGAGCTTTCTGAAAAAGGCCCTGGTAGAAAAAAAAATACCGTCAATAATATTATGGGGGCCGCCCGGCACAGGGAAAACAACGCTTGCCTCAATAATAGCAGGCGCGCTTGAGGCGGATTATATACCTCTCTCTGCGGTGTCGTCGGGAATCAAGGAAGTTAAAACTGTGGTTGAACGGGCTGTTCTTAATTCTAAGAAGGGGAAGAAAACAATACTTTTTATCGATGAAATACACAG
>DSBP01000072.1 GCA_011049465.1 bacterium
ATTTACAGCAGCGTGGCGTCATCCAAAGAGGCTGCGGCTGCCGCGAAATTTGAGAACAGGGCAGCGGGAGCCTTTGAGTTTTTGCTTAATGACCTCAGAAAAAATGCTTTTGAATACCTCTCAATTGAACTGGCAGGCAATATTCAGCACAGCCTGGCGAGAAGCCTGAAGCTTAAGTGGATGCCGACCGAACGCGCGCCGTTTTATGTGCTGGCAAATACTGCCATGCCGTCAGTGCTTGTTGAAGCGGCTTTCATATCAAACACACAGGAAGAGCAGATGATGAAGGGCGGCGGGTTCAGGGATAAGATGGCATCAGGAATCAGCGAAGGCATTAAAAAATACCTGGAGACATTAAAGTGAAGAAACGGGCTGAATCCAAAAACCGCACGCTGTTTGTGATAAAAAACAGGGCGATAAATTCCGTCCCGGATTTCGTCGAAGCATTTACAACGAGAATCGGGGGGGTAAGTTCGCCGCCGTATGGCTCGCTTAACCTGGGGACAACTACAGGCGACAGGCGCACAAATGTAAAACGGAATAATAAAATTGCGGCAGGAGCGCTGGGGTTTAAAAGAATAATAACCGCGAACCAGGTTCATGGAAACCGCGTCATGGAGATTAACGCAAAAACAGCGGCAAAGGCCTGCGATGAACATGCTGACGCGCTTGTTACGGCTGAAAAATCCGTGATGATAGGAGTGAAAACCGCTGACTGCGCGGGAATAATAATAGCTGACCCGGTTAACAGGGCTGTGGCTGCAGTGCATGCAGGCTGGCGGGGAATGGCAAACAAAGTTGCCGGAAAAACCGTTGAGTTTATGAAAAAGAGGTTTAAGAGCGACCCCAAAAAACTTATAGCCTCGATATCTCCCGCTATCGGGCCGTGTTGTTTTATAATTGGAAGGCCGCTTTACGCAAGGCTGAAAAAAGAGGCTGATTTTAAAAACATATTCAGTATAAAAAAGAAAAAAATATACATGGACATGAGAAAGGGAATAAGGAACACCCTTGCCCGCGCGGGCTTAAAACTCGCAAATATTCATACGAGCGGATTCTGCACATCCTGTGATGAAGGGCTCTTTTTCTCATACAGGCGGGACAACAAGGAAACGGGGCGCATGGCAGCGGTTGTCGGGATTAAGCAAAGCAGCGCTGAAAAAACCCGCAGAAAGGGATAAGATGGAAGACAAAAAAGAGGCATCCGCGCCTGACAGGGCGCTTGTTGACAGAAATCTGGGAGATGAGTGGGCGGGCTGGGCCGGCGGGCTCGCGGAATATGAAAAAGAGATAAACGAGGGAAAGCGGCTTTTTCTGGGGGTTTACTTTATTGCCCTTTTTATACTGACAGCCTTTGCAATGGTAGTTTATTACATGATATCCCCGAGGCTCTATTCCTTTAACCCTTATATTGACCAGATTGTTTTGTGGTTTGTTGTAACAATAAGCGGAGCGGTCTTTATATGGTCATTTCTGATGCTTTTGACACTGGTCTTTAACCGCAACCTGCTTTTTTTTCGCAGAAACAGCGGGCTGAGAATAGAGTGGATCTACCCGGTTGTTTATAAAATCGCCTCTATGTTTAAGATATCAAAAGACAGGGTGGGGAATTCCATAGTAAAGGTTAATAACTCGATTGTTTACGCCACCAGGAAAAACTTTAAGGCAAAAAACCTGCTCGTCCTGCTGCCGCGGTGTCTTGACAGGGAAACAAGGGTTAGAGTGACGGAGATTACGCAAAAATACGGATGCACGGCTTTTACCGCGACCGGCGGCTCATCGGCAAGAAATATGGTAAAGAAGTTAAGGCCTGACGCGGTTATAGGAGTGGCGTGCGAGCGGGACCTTGTCTCGGGAATGGGGGACTCGCCAAAAACCCTGACAGTAATAGGAATCCCCAACAAGAGGCCGTGCGGGCCGTGCAAGGACACAACGATAAATCCTGAAGTCTTTGAGGAAGCAATCAGGTTCCTGCTGAAGATATAGAATTAAAAGCCCGGCAACCTCAGAAAGTTAATATTTAAGTCTTTTGGGAGGCTGTGATAATATGCTGAAAAGGATGATAACAGCAGTGCTCGCCGCAGAGGCTGTTGCCGCCGTTGTTTTTCTTATGGCCGCTCTGGCCAAAAGCGGGTTTGCGGAAGAGATATTCGCTGCATGGCTTATGGTTCACGCGCTGGCCTGCGCGCTTCTTGCGGCAGCGGCAGTAAAGGCGCTTGCCGCGATACGAAAAAAGGGGAGGCAGCTTAAATACGGTGATATTATGCTGGCGGTTTCGTTCGCAGTCTTTGTATTGTTTTTAATTGCGGGAACCGGCGCTGCTGTCTTCTACAGGGGCGCCGAGGTTCCTTATACAGCTGCCGCCGTGATAATACTGGCCGGCATTCCCGGCATGGTTTTTCTGATGACGAGGCTGGTGTTTGGAGTCATAGCGGCAGGAAAAAGGCTGTAAAGTACATAAGAATTATCCGGTATTATTTTGTACTTGATTATGGCGGAACCGTGCGGTATAATTA
>DSBP01000178.1 GCA_011049465.1 bacterium
CATTTAACCCGCTGAAAACCGGCAGGCTCTATATTGATTTCGCGGTTTCGCAGGGATGCAAAAATGTTAAGTTCGGGCTTTATACTGTGGGGTACAGGAGGATACTGGAGAGGGAGATAGCGGGGAACATAGGGGCCGGAAACCACAGGGCATTTATTGAAGCCGCAGAAATAGGCAGCCTCTCAAACGGCGGCTATTACTGGATGGTTGAGGCCGTGAATGAGAAAGGGGAAAAGGCAAGAGGGAATCTTAATACACTGATAGTATTAAAATGAAGGCGGTGAGAATGCTATGAAGAATAAGCTGATGTTATTTGTGATAGGCGCCGCGCTGGTTTTGGCGCCGGAACTCTACGGCGCGGTGTGCAATGTCAATGGCGCGTCAGACAGGCAGTCCATCAGGGGGTTTGGCGCAAGCTCAGCGTGGTCTGAGTGGAGCGGGTGCGCCTGCGGTTATAATACCTTTTTGCAGAATAACGCGGCGCAGTTCTTTGACGTGAATACCGGAATAGGGCTGTCAATGATCAGGGCAAGAATACCTCCTGATACCGGATCATGGGGATCCACTGTAATACCGCTTCAGGCCGCAAGGGATCAGGGCGTAACTGAGATACTGGCCACGGCGTGGACGCCTCCGGCGCAGTGGAAGAACGAGAATGTTGTTCATAATCAGCAGGGGCAATACCTGCTGCCCTCAAATTATCAGAATTACGCCAATTATCTGAGGGATTATGTCAATTTTATGCGCAACAGCCACAATGTAACCATATCAGCCATATCTCCGGCTAACGAGCCTGATTATCAGGTGGGTTATGACGGGTGCTCATGGACAGGAGACCAGCTGAGGGACTTTTTAAGGGATTATTTAGGGCCCACATTCGCAACTGCCGGGCTTACAACAAAGATTATCATGTCCGAATCCATGAATAACAGTTTTGCGGTTACTGACCCGATTTTGAATGACGCGGCAGCAAGGCAGTACCTGTTCGCCGCAGGAGTCCATTTTTACGGAACCAACAATAATCCGCTGGCTTATTCGCTTGCCGTCACGCACAATAAAGAATACTGGCAGACGGAAATATCAAATTTCGACGGTTATGAGGCGGGTATGGGGACAACATCAAACGGAGGCGGGCTCACGACCGCCATGTGGCTCCACAGGGGAATGGCAGTTGCTAATTTCAACGCGTTTTTTTACTGGTGGCTCGCCGCCGACCAGACAAATGAAGGGCTCCGCGGTGTTGACTGGGGAGTGCCCAAGCGTTTCTGGGTAATGGGCAATTATTCCAGGTTTATACGGCCGGGATATTACAGGGTTGACGCGACCGCGAATCCCACGACAAATATCTACGTTACGGCATACAGGAGCCCGGGTTCTGACAGGTATGTTATAGTGGCTGTCAATACGGGCGGGTCTGTTGTCAATCAGAGTTTCTCGCTTTCGGGAATCGGGGCATCATCATTTGTTCCGTGGATTACTTCCGGAACACATGATTTGGCGCAGCAATCCGCTGTCGCGGTATCGGCCGGCGCGTTTTCATATAATCTCCCCGCGGGCAGTGTTGTAAGCTTTGTAAGCGCGGGCGCGGTAAATACTCCCACGCGCACGCCTACAATTGACCCGGCGTGGACGCCGACAAGGACTCCTACTGCTTCTCCTACAGGCACGGCTACGCCGCTCAGCTTTCTGCTGGATGACATGGAGGACGGAAATAACCAGAATAACTGGGGCGGAGACTGGTACAGTTACGCGGGCGGCAGCTCGACCGTTGTGCCCAATCCATTTGTAATGACTGCAGGCGGCATGCCCGGCTCGCCGAATTACCGCGCCGCGATTAGCGGCACGATAAACGACTTCGGCGGCATGGGGACAAACCTGAACAGCGCGGGAACAGGGGTTGACCTTACCGGGTATATTGGGGCTGAATTTTATGTGCGGGGGAACGGAGGCTCGTATTGGTTCCAGTTTACACAGCCGTCAATTGAGGACGGCGACTGTCACGGCGTGGTATTTACAGCGCCTGTGGATTGGACAAAGGTTACGGTATTATTCAGCGGGATAGGGCAGAGGGGCTTTGGCGCAACAGCGCCGTTTACGCAAAATGCTGTTGCGGCTCTCCAGTGGGCAAGCAACGGAAACGGGGCCATAGACATACAGATTGATGATGTAAGGCTCCTGCAGGCCGGGGCTGCCACCACGGCCACCTTTACAAGGACGAGAACATCCACGCCGACGTTTACAAGGACGCGCACAGGAACCCCTACGTTTACCCGCACCGGAACACCAACCCCGACGTTCACCCGGACGCGCACGGGAACTCCTACATTTACGCGCACGCACACGCCGGTGGAGCCGACGGCTACGTTTACAAGAACGAGAACAGGAACGCCTACGTTTACGAGGACCGTGACGCCAAGTTTCACATTTCAGGTTCCAAGTTTCACGATGACACCCACAAATACAAGAACCGCTACCCCGACGTTTACGGGGACGGTGACGCCTGTGCC
>DSBP01000330.1 GCA_011049465.1 bacterium
AATTAATTATAATCCAGCATTTTCCAAAGCGCAAGTTAAAAATAATTAACCTTCCCGGGATTAATTTAATTTTTAAGTTCCTTGCAGACGCCCGCAACCTCGCCTGTCAATCGAAGGTGGTTCCCGCTGTTGTAGCCGCGAACTTTAGTTCGCGCGCCTTTCGAATTCCGCGTCAAAATTCCGCGGACTAAAGTTCGCGCCTACATTAAACTACATTAAACCAAACCGCCGTCTTTGTTCCCGCTGTTGTAGCCGCGAACTTTAGTTCGCGCGCCTTTCTGTTTCCGCCTTCAAATTCCGCGGACTGAAGTCCGCGCCTACATTAAACTACATTAAACCAAACCGCCGTCTTTGTTCCCGCTGTTGTAGCCGCGAACTTTAGTTCGCGCGCCTTTCAAAAGCCTCGTTCAAACACCGCAAACTGAAGTCCGCGCCTACATTAATATAAAACTTTCACATCTTGATTCGTAATAAGTTGTTTTTGTAAAATCCGGGGCCCCTCCTCATCCAAGCGTCTTGTCCGCCGTCGCAACTGAAGTGATTACAAAACTCTGCTATATGCTATACATTTCTTCAGCTGTTTTTGGTATAATCAGTAATGCCAGTTTATACAACGGAGGAGCAAAGTGGCAATACCAAAAGTTAAGGATGTTATGGTAAGGGACGTGCTCAAGACAGATAAAAACTCGACTGTCCTTGATATCGCAAGGATGCTTGACAGGCATAAGCTGGGGGCCGTAATAATAACCGACAAAAACGATTTCCCCGAGGGCATTGTGTCAGAACGCGACATAATACGCGCCATAACCGCTTACGGCGAAAAGGCCGTAAGCGTCTGCGCCTGCAATATTATGAGCTCGCCCGTCCTCTCCCTTGGGCCTGACGCGGATATAGAGTCAGCGGCAAGCCTTATGACCGAGAACAGAATACGCAGAATCCCTATAGTTGACGACAACAGGCTCATCGGGCTTATTTCCTACCGCGACATAACCAATGCCCTGAGAAAGAGCTATTTTATGCTGCAGGAAAAGACAGAGATACTTGAGGAAAAAGCCAACAAGGATTCCCTGACCGGCCTTTATAACAAAGGGTATATTGTAGAGCAGCTCAAATACCACATCAGCCTCGCGGAGAGGACCCGCAACCCCATGGCTGTAATAATGCTTGATATTGATTACTTTAAAAAGATAAATGACACGCACGGGCATCTCTGCGGGGACAGGATATTGAAATCAATCGCGGATATACTGAAGGAAAAATCACGCGCCATAAATCGTGGGCCGATACGGCGGCGAGGAATTCATAATAATAGGGCCGATTTCCGACCACAAATCAGCCTATTACCTGGCGGAGAGGCTCAGGGAAAGCGTCGAGGCCTCTTTATTTAAATGCGAAAAAAACCGGTTCAAAGTCACCATAAGCGCGGGCGTGGCAATATGGAACAGCTCAATAAAAGACTGGAAGCAGCTGGTAAAACACGCGGACACCGCGCTCTACGCAGCCAAAAACGCGGGCAGAAACAGGGTTGTCATGGAAGGAGACTGATTAAAAACCCAATGAATTAGTTTTTATCTCCCCTATTCCGCTATTCTGTTCTGCATGTACAGGTAATAAACAAACCCTGCGGTGACCGGGAACGTGAAAAGCGTCCCTATCCACAGCGCCGAGCCGACCGCGTTTACCAGGCCGAGCGCGAGTATAAGCACCACGTGCCCGAGGTAATTCTTTGAAATCGCCGTCTTCGCGCTCATCTTCAGGGAGTCAATTATGCCCTTGCCTTCATAAGCGTGATAAAAAGGGGCGTATATCCACAGCGCTGCCGCAAGAAATGCCGGAATTATAAGAAGCACCATTCCGAGAAATATCGTGGCGCCGGAAATCAAACCTATTACCGCGAGAAAAATAAACTTGTTAAGATGAATAAACAGGTCGTTTATTACCGGCTTTTCCCCCTTTTCTATCTTCCTGAAAAACTCAGCCAGCCCCAGAAACATGACAGGCGCAAGAAGCCCGAATGTCACAACAGTCAGCACCAAAGCCACGAGCGCGCCGACAATAACAGCCACCGGCTCTTTCAGGTACATCTTAACCACCTTTTCCGCTATTTCCGTAATCCTGTCCATCTCTTCCCTCCTTTTTTAGAGTGTTTTTTGCGTATATACGCGATATCTTTTCTGACCGCCTTTAAAAGCGCTTCCCTGCTCTTAAAACGCTTCTCATCCCTCAGCCTTTCAAGAAACGTAACTTTAATCTCCCTGCCGTAAATATTCCGCTTAAAATCAAATATGTAGACTTCAAGCAGTGATTTTTTCTCGTTTTTAAGCGTCGGCGCAAAACCAATATTTGCCGCGCCCGTGTAATTTTTTCCTCCATACTCAACATCCACTGCCCAGACCCCTCGGGCCGGTATATCCGTGCTGGCAATCTTAAGATTGGCGGTCGGGTAATCAAACCCTATCTTTCGCCCGTGCTGAACCTTTCCCCTGATATAATATTTTCTGCCC